>CAMFLX010000275.1 GCA_945957555.1 uncultured Cytophagales bacterium | reverse complement strand
TACACTTATGCGATCGTCGGCAGCGTCAGATGTGTATAAGAGACAGGTTCTGGATATTCTTTCAGCTTTGTAGGTAGTAGAGATCGTAGACTCTTGAGTGACATCATGAACTACACAAAAGCGGAGATTGTAAAACACAATGCGCCATCTACTGCTGACGTAAAATCTGCAAAAGCAAAAGCATTCATTATCAGTCTTAACAAATCTATTGAGGGTGCAGATCTTACTGAATTTGTAGAAAGATTGGAAGAACTATCTGCTGAATCAGGTGCTGACATCAAACAAATCGCCGCTTTCTTGTTGAAAGACAAGCTTAAGTTTGACAACATCGACGAATCTATCGACCTCAATGGCGGTGGCTCTAGGGATGGCAGAAGAGGCTCTAGGGATTTCGAATCAAGGGACTCTTTCAAAGGCGGAAGAGACAGAGAACGTACAAGCAGAAGTCGCGATGATAGAGGCGAAAGAAGCTTTAGCGACAGAGGTGCTAAATCAACATTCAGCCGTGGAGAAAGAGTAGAAAGAGCTCCACGTGAACAAGGTGCTAGAACTGCTGGTATGACTCGTTTGTTCATGAATGCAGGTAAAAAAGACAGATTAAGACCAAATGATATCGTAGGAGCCATCACTGGTGAAACGGAAATCAAAGGTAGTCAAATAGGTAACATTGATATGTTTGACAAATTTTGTTTCGTAGAAGTACCAGTAAACATGGTAAACGAAGTAATCGACAAAATGGCTCAACGTAAAATCAAAGGTCTGAAAGTGAACTTTGAAGTTGCTAATGACTAATCAATCTTAGATTGATAAAACTCATCAAAATGGGGCTGTCCGCAAACAGCCCCATTTCTTTTATAGGCATCATAATCTTAACGTATAAACAAGATACTCTTGTCTAAATTAATTCAAACCTTATATTGTAAACTTCACAATTATCAAATTAATGAATTAAATTTGAACCTCGCTTTAAGAAAGCTATTTCTAAATGAGTAAACTAAGCAAACTTACTGGTCAAACAGCTATTTATGGGGTAAGTAATATTGTTGGGAGGTTAATCAACTACCTACTCACGCCCTTGTATACTTATTTTTTTGATGCTAGTGCATTTGGGGTAGTTACCGAAATGTATAGCTATGTGGCATTTCTAAATGTAATATTTACTTTAGGGATGGAGACTGGTTACTTTAGATTTGCCAATAAAACAGGCGATGAAGAAAAGGTCTATTGGCAATGTTTAAACATATTAATAGTTGTCTCAGCTGTACTTTCAATATTTATACTGTTAAGTTCCTATAAGCTTGCAGATTTAATGGGGTACCAAGGCAATGAAAAATATATTCAATGGCTTGCACTTACCATGGCACTTGATGCGGTTGTCACCATACCATTTGCAAGACTTAGATTTCAAAATGCTGCCAAAAAATTCGCCACCTTTAAACTGATAAATATCTTTGTGAATATTTTCATGAACCTATATTTACTATATTTTGTGAATACCTCAGTTGAAAACGTATTTCTGGCTAATCTAATTGCGAGTATGGTTACCCTCCTCTTACTTGCTAACAGCTTCAAAAACTTTAGATTTAGTTATGATAAAGAATTAACCCATGATCTTCTCATGTATTCTTATCCAATCATGATAATGGGACTGGCAGGAATGGTTAATGAAGTTATTGACAGAATTATGCTCAAATACTGGGCACCCAGCAATCTAAGTCCCGACGGAAAACTCGCACAACTAGGCATATATGGTGCTTGTTACAAACTCTCAATATTTATGAGCATAGCCATACAGTCGTTCCGATATGGTGCAGAGGCTTTCTTTTTCGCAGAAGCCAAGGACAAAGATGCCCCCAAAACATACGCTATGGTCATGCATTGGTTTGTTATTGTGTGTCTCATCATATTTGTTGCAGTATCCCTCAACCTTGATGTAGTAAAGCATATCCTCAGAAACAAAGAATATCATAAAGGATTGTCCATTGTACCAGTGTTACTTATGGCAAATTTATTCCTAGGTATTTATTATAACTTATCAGTATGGTTTAAACTTTCCGACAAAACTTATTGGGGTTTAGTATTTAATCTTACTGGCGCAGGAATCACTATTATTGGCAATACCATATTCATGCCTAAGTATAGTTATTTCGCAGCCGCCTGGGTCACATTAGCCTGCTATCTTGGGATGGCTGCTATCAGCTATATTATTGGTCAGCGCTACTTTAGGGTCCCTTATAACGTCATTAAACTGACAATTTACATAACCTTCACGTTTCTATTTACGTACATTGTAAACAAAGTTGTAGGTGGCGGTGATTTTTTCAAATTCTTCCTTAAAAATATCTTTTTAGGAGCTTTTTTAGTTCTCCTCTACAAATTGGAACTTTATAAGTTAAAAACATTAATTAAATTCAAAAAGTAGACTTTTTATGAGAATTGTAATTCCGATGGCAGGCATGGGAAAACGAATGAGACCCCACACTCTCACAGTACCAAAACCTTTAGTTCCTATAGCTGGCAAACCCATAGTACACCGTCTTGTAGAAGACATCGTAAAAGTTTGTGGTGAAAAAGTAGAAGAGGTTGCTTTCATCATTGGTGACTTTGGAAAAGAAGTAGAGAAAAGCCTGCTCAAAATTGCGGAACAAGTGGGAGCCAAAGGTTCAATTTATTATCAAAAAGAAGCACTGGGCACTGCACATGCGATCTATTGTGCAGAACCCTCACTACAAGGCAAAACAGTTGTTGCTTTTGCTGACACACTGTTCAAAGCAGATTTCAAATTGGATACTTCTATGGATACGATTTGGGTTCAAAAAGTAGAAGACCCCAAACCTTTCGGTGTAGTAAAAATCGGAGGAGACGGTTCAATAACTGACTTCATAGAAAAACCACAAGAATTTGTCTCTGACTTGGCAATTATAGGAATCTACTACTTCAAAGATGGGGGACAACTCAAGCAAGAAATCAAATACCTGTTGGACAATGATATACGTGACAAGGGAGAGTACCAAATCACCAATGCGCTGGAAAACATGAAAAACAAGGGAGTAAAGTTTAAGCCAGGTCAAGTGACGGATTGGTTAGACTGCGGTAACAAAAACTCTACGGTAGATACCAACAATAGATATTTGGGTTACCTCAATGGCCAGAAACTTGTGGCAGATAGTGCAAAAGTCACTAATTCGGTAGTGATCCAGCCATCATATATTGGAGAAAATGTAGTAATTGAAAACTCAGTAGTAGGCCCTTATGCCTCTATAGGTAATGGTTCTAAAGTATATGGTTCTGTAATCCACACAAGTATTGTTCAAGAAAACGCAGTAGTCAAAAATGCCAACATCGGCAACTCTATGGTTGGGAACTTTGCCACTTTAGAAGCCAACTCAGTTGATCTCAGCGTTGGTGATTACAATGTCATTAAGATATAGTATTCGCTTAAAATAGAAATCCAAAAAAGGAAGACCTGCTTTATAAAGCAGGTCTTCCTTTTTTGATTAGATACTTATTGTTAGTCTTTATCATCATTAAACCACCTTAAAAATAATTAGGTAGGTGGTGTATTCAATCAAGCATTATTATCGTGATATCAGTTATAGGACTACCTATATCACTGATTTCAAAATCATCTCATTATCTGAGTTAATCTCCCTATTGTGTAATCTGGTAATACCTTTATCGCTCTCGACTTCATTGTAATAGACAAGATCCCAGTCGCCATTAAAGTCTTCAACTAGAGCACTCAGACTTTCAACCCAATCGCCAGAATTCAAATATTTAATCCCAGTGTCCATATCCTTGATTTCTGGAGAATGTATATGCCCACAAATAACCCCGTGACATCCCTTCTCTTGGGCTATTTCAGATAATTTCGTTTCATATTCTGAAATAAAACTCACCGCTGATTTAACTTTCTGCTTGATGACTTTCGACAAAGAGTAGTACGGTAGTCCATTCACTAAGCGATAGTTATTATACTTTTTATTGATCCAAAGTAAAAGTGTGTAACCCACATCACCAAGCTTAGCAAGCCATTTCATTTTAGAAGTAATACTATCAAAAATATCCCCATGCACTACATAGTATTTCTTACCAAATGACTCGTAGTAAAAATCCTTAACAATGCTAAAGTTCCCGATTTCAAAAGGTAGAATCTGATCCAAAAAATCATCGTGGTTGCCTCTTGTGTATACGACCTTAGTATTATGTTTTTCAATCATGCTGAGAATAATCTTCAGAAAGCGAGTATGTTTTCGCTTCCACTCCCCTGATTTTTTCAATTGCCATCCATCAATAATATCGCCGTTCAAAATAAGCAAGTCTGCAGTATTTTGCTTCAGAAACCTAACCAACTCTTTAGCTTTAGAACCATCACTACCCAAGTGTACATCCGAAACTACGATTGTCTTATAGTGGATTTTCATAATAATTATTAGTTTGACGAAATTACAACCAAGAGATCATTCCAATATCAAGCCTTTGTTATGCATTTGATACGAATAGTGCCTTATATTACCCAAAAGTTAACGAGATCATACAGTATCTATGGCGATCAAGTTATTGATATACTTGCTATACCAATATCCTGAACTTTTTACGATCCTCTTTTGAGTTTTGAAATCGACGTATACCAGACCAAATCTCGGTCTATAGCCCTCAGCCCATTCAAAATTATCAGTCCAAGTCCATACAAAGTATCCTTCCACCTTTGCGCCTTCATGTTTTGCTCTCAATACTGCATAGATGTGATCTTTCAAATAATCTGTCCGCATGTGATCATGGATCAGGTCATTATCATGTATATGGTCATCAAAAGCAGCACCGTTTTCAGTGATATATATCTTCTTTACTCCTTCGTAGTTATCAAACTTTTTAATGATATGATAGATCGAATCAGGGTACACTTCCCAATTCATGAGCGTGTAGCTGAGTACGTTTCTATGTTGAGGCTTTACCAGCTTTGCTTTTAGATAAGGTGTCCAAAAAGAATACTTTACTATCTCCCTCGTATAGTTCTGAATCCCAATGAAATCAAAGTCAAAACGAAGTTTTTCTTCATCCATAGGTTTAAAGTAATCTTGAATTTTCCGCAAAGGGCTCAATTCCTTTGTGGGATAGCCCAGCCCTAAGATAGGCTCAATAAACAGTCGATTGAGTAGCGCATCCACTCGGACAGCAGCCATTTGGTCTTTCTCCTCAAAGCTATAAGGCTCTATATGAGAGCAGGAAAACGTAGTTCCCACATGAAAAGATGGGTTGATCGACTTGAGCAATCGACCTCCGACCCCCATAGCCAAGGTCGCATGGTGAATTGCAGGCAAAAAATTACCCATACCTACTCTTCCTGGGGCATGCACCCCAAGAAAATAGCCAGCACCCACAAAAACCATAGGTTCGTTGAGCACCATCCAATTTTTCACTCTATCGCCAAAGGCATGTGCGCACACTTCTACATACTCTTCCATCCAAGAGAGCACATCTCTATTAACCCAACCACCTTTTTTCTCCAATTCTTGTGGCAAATCCCAATGATACAAAGTCACCCAAGGGACAATCCCAAGGTCTAAACATTCGTCTATTAATCGATTATAAAAATCTAAGCCTTTGTAATTGATCTTACCTATACCATTTGGTTTAATTCGTGGCCATGAAATACTGAATCTGTAGTTTGAAATATTGAGCCCCTTAAGAATCTGCAAATCATGCTTATATAGATTATAAAAATCGCAGGCCACATTTGCATTCTCCCTATTTCTGATCTTCCGAGATTTTTTATTGGTAAACTCATCCCATATAGAAGGACCTTTCCCATCCCAATCGTGAGCTCCTTCAGTTTGATATGCAGAAGAAGACACGCCCCACACAAAATCTTTCAACTCTTTTTCGAAATTTTTAACCATGCTCTTAAATAGATTCTTCTATAATGTAGTCAGATCTTTTTGCATAAAAACTATCAAGAGGAATCCCCAAAACATGGTCTAATATATTTTCGGTGATATCTGGATAGTCTACCTCTACCCTATGATCAGAAATAAAAAAATCATCTAAAACATCGTAGTGCTTCTTCTTAAGCGACTTTACCACAGGCACCCTCATATCTGTCTCTTATACACATCTCCGAGCCCACGAGACGTAGAGGAATCTCG
>CAMFLX010000274.1 GCA_945957555.1 uncultured Cytophagales bacterium | reverse complement strand
GTCCCTCTTTGAAGAACTTGTCCTCGACTTGTCGGGAGGGTAGGGAGATGATAAAGAAACTATCCTTAGAATGAGCGCAGCGCTCTAAGGATTTTTCAATGACTTGCGAGGTTGTACCTCGGATTCTTACCAATAACTGTCTAGCGCAAGGGTCTCCTTGTGCTCCTCATATTTGCAGCGTCCGCTGCTTTATCAAGCTATTCCTTTTGGGCTAAAGCCTATTTGATTTTTTTGTTTTTAGTCCGTCGGTTGAAACCAGACGGCAATTGAGAAACCCATGGCAGTATTGCATACCATGGAAAACTCTCCAAAAGTTCGAAACTTTTGGAGAGTTGATGCCACATTGGCTTAAAGAATAACTCAAAATTTATAACTCAACACTCATATCTCCAGAGCTGGCTAGCTTTTGGTCATTGACTTTAAAATATCTGGGCGATTTTTTTTAGATTTGTCAAATAAACCTTTACAGGATGAAAAATATTTTACTTTACGTTGCTTTATTAGGTCTCTGCCATTGTTCTTTTGCTCAATTTGTGACCATACCAGACAAAAATTTCAGGAAATATCTCCTTAAGAATCTACCAGAGTGCTTTAATGCTAAAAATGAGCTGGATACCACTTGCTCAAAAGTTGATACCCTAAAAAATATAGACTTTTCCTTTGAACCCGCCGAAGATACCCTATTCAGTTTAGATGGCATACAGTATTTCAATAGTCTGGAAGGATTGTATTGTCCTTGGAGGAAAGGGCTCAAGGAGCTACCGCCACTTCCCAAAAGCTTGCTTACCCTTGTTTGTCCAGGCAACCAACTTACTCAACTCCCCCCTTTGCCTAATACAATCAGGGTCTTGGATATCGGGCAAAACAAGATTTCTTCCTTATTTAAGCTACCAGACTCTTTGAGGGATTTAAGAGTGTATAACAATCAATTGACCAAGCTATGGCTCCAATATCCAGCAAATTTATGGGTATTTATATACGCAGGCAACCCAATTAAAGAGCAACCGACTAAATTTCATGATAAAATAGTGGTGTTGGATTGTTCGAATACAGGCATGACCGAATTGCCTTCTTTGCCCAAAAATCTTGCTAATTTATCTTGTGCAGATAACAAAATCAAATGTTTTCCTAGGTTACCCGAGCGTTTATCGTATTTGTTTGTGTCTAAGCAAAATAGTGCCTGTATACCTAATAAGCCCGAATACTTGAAGATAAACTCTTATCGAGACAATCTTATAGAGGAGTATTCCATGCCTGTATGTGATGCGGTCAATAATGCGAAACAATGTTTTGCACAGCGCACAATAAGTGGTTATGTGTTTTTTGATGACAATAAAAATAATGCACAAGACCCAGGTGAACGTGTAAAAGAATTCGCTAAGATATGTGTCGGGACCGATCACTGCACCTTCTCTAATAAGTTAGGGTATTATGCTATTACTTTAGACAGTCTGGTAGGGACACATCACCTAGACGTTGCAGCTTTGAAACATTACACTGTCCATCCGAACAAAGTTGATTTCACATGGAAAGGAGAAGACATTTCTTGGGTTCAAAATATCTCATTACAGAAAATTGACAGTATCAAGAACATGAAAGTTCAAATATCCACAGTGTATGCACCAATTAGGGGCTGGGGGCTTTCCTATCAAATTGATTATGAAAATACGGGCACTCAAGATTTGGAAGCGAAAGTGTTTGTAAAATTTGACCAAAAGAATTTGAATTACAGCTCTGTATCTGACCCTTCTGTTAAAATATCTAGAACTTATGACACTTTACTTTTGCCAAAGGTGTTTGTAAAAGCTGGTGAGAAAAAGCGTTTTACCGCCAATTTTTCAACTAATTGGAATGATGGAAAATTGGATACCATTGTAAGCACAGCTGTGGTAATGTGGGACAATGGTCAAGATACCGATACCAGCACCAGTTATATAAAGAGTGATATATTTCCTCAACAAGAAAATTATGCGACCCCTAAGCTCAGTATTGATGAAATTCAGCAAGGAAAATATGTGGATTATAATGTGTTTTATGGATATAATAGGCCGAACTTTTCTTTGCCGATTGTCATCATCAAAGATTCCTTAAGTGATTTGTTAGATGTAAAATCCTTAGAAGTAATTGCCAGTTCGCATAATTGCAACCCCACACTCAAGAATCACAAGTTATATTTGGCGTTTCATGATTCTATACCGATTTGGAAACAATATGATTTCACAGATTATGGTTTTATAAGATTTAGGGCAAAGCCATCAGCATCTGTAGTTGCAGGCGACAGTATCGTAAATTATTTTGCTCAAGATAATGGTGGATCTTTTATCTTTTGGGTTTATGGTGTCACTAAAATCACTGGAGCTCCAGTTGCCGTACAGGACATGTTGTTATCAAAGAATGGCCAGCTTTACCCCAACCCAAGTGAGGGCTCAGTATCGGTGAGCAATGCCACCAACCTACAGATCCTAGATGCACAAGGCCAATTGTTGATGAATGTTGATTTGTCATCACCTTTTCAAACCATAGATCTGTCAACATTTCACAAGGGGATGTATTTCTATCGCATGGACTATGGTAACATTAGGAAGTTGGTACTGAAGTAGCTATGTGTCCATATTTTTTGAGTGAGGAAAAATCGGATTAACAAATAAATCTAGGTGTTTTTACTAGGATTGTCACTATAGCAGAAGGCTCGCCCTTGTGCTCCTCATATTTGCAGCGTCCGCTGCTTTATAATGACAGCTATTTGATCATGTTGCGAAGCGCATGTCGAATAATTGATGATCGCACGTCTTTGGAAAAAAATAAATCCCAGTATTTTTTGGAACGTTATTGATAATCCAAGTCTAACTATCATATTAAATTTATATAGTATGAAAAAAATCTCTTTAATTTCAATAGTTTTGCTTTTATGGTGGCAAAACTATGGTGTTACTGTTAATGGCCAAAGGCTTTACTTCGATGGGGACAAAGATTTTGTTCAAGTACCCAATTACGCTGCTGCTTCTTCTTTAGGGTATAGTAATTTTACCTTGGAGGCATTGATTTCCGTGACAGGTACTGCTCCTTTTTATTATGTGCCCATCATTTCAACGATGGAAGACATGCCCTCGGCTGATACTTCTTGCAAAATTGGGTATATTATGTATCTCAATGCTCAAGGTAAGCTGTCTTTTGGGATGAGAAGTTGTCTGGATTTTCAATATTTTGAGTACACCGAAGGCCCAGATTTAACCAACACTACCAATACGTTTAGGCACGTTGCTGTCACTAGGTCTGGCACCTCCATCAAATTTTATATTGATGGTGCATTGGTAAAGACGTACACTACCTCAAATGTATTTTATTTGACTAATACTAATAGGTTTTATATAGGTGTAGATGTGTATGACCAAAAATATTTTAATGCTTCTGCCAAAGGTTTTATCCAACAAGTGAGGGTTTGGAATGTAGAGCGTAATAGTGCTAGTATCAATACCAATCGTAGTGGATGTCTGAGTGGAGGTGAAGCTGGATTAATAGGAAATTTTGAGATGTCAGAAGGGGGCGGGCACCAAGATGTTTATAATAATGCTACAGGTTTTACAAACCGACCGGGTATCTTGGGTTTTATAGACATCACAGAGACCCAGTATGACCCAAAATGGCAAAACAACAACACTTCTTATGGAAACAATACTGACCTTACCTTTTCCGTGAGCAATCAATTCGTGTGTTCTAGTTCTTCTGTAACGTTTTCAGCCTCTGGTACAAACTACTTATCTTATTCATGGCAATCGCCAGATGGTACAATCTCAGTTCTTCCCGGAGGTACTAGCATTAAGTTCAAACCTTATACTGGAAAAAACTACCCATCGGTATATCTCACAGCTATCAAAAATAATGGGTGCGAAAACAAAGTTGTCAATGCTGGCTTGTTGACTGGGCTTGTGGCAAACGGTTTAAGTACTATAAATAGTGTTACTGGAGAGTCAGACGATTTATTAGGAGTTGGTTATTCAGGAGGTAACTATGGTGCTGGGACTATTTATAAGTACAACAAAAATACCAATGCTATTAGTCTCTTACAACATTTCACTGGCACAGGCGTAGGTAAAAATGGTTTTTATCCAGAGTCGTACTTGACCAAGTTCAATGGCAAATACTATGGCTTGGCCAGCATGGGCGGGCAGTATGACAAAGGTACCCTTTTTGAATATGACCCAGTGGCCAATAGTCTTACGGCAGTGTACCATTTTAATGACAAAGGGATTTATCCCAAAGGTCACCTGCTGGAATACAACGGGAAGTTGTATGGGATGACAAGTGCAGGTGTGGGTGTAAATCAATACGGGAATATTTTTGAATGGAGCCCAAGCAGCCCCAACACCATTAACGTTAAAGCTTCTTTCACAAATACTACAGGTATCAATCCTGGTGGTAGTTTAAGGCTTTATAATGGAAAAATGTATGGGATGGCCAGTGAAGGAGGAACAAACAACAAAGGGACGCTGTTTGAGGTGAACCTCACTACATTCAATATCTCAGTCCTACATGCCTTTACTGGTATTTCTGGAGCGAATCCTTATGGGAACGATGTTGTACTGTACAGCAATAAACTGTATGGGATAACCTATGCGGGTGGACAGAACGATGTTGGGGTATTGTTTGAATACAACTTGAGCAATAGCCAATATACCAAACACCTAGACTTTGGTGGAAGTAACGGTGCAAACCCTCCAGGTATGTTGACATTGTATAACAATAAGTTTTATGGCCTCGTCACCACAAGGGATCCAAATAGTTTTAGTCCAGGTAATTTGTTTGAATGGAACCCAACCACGTTAGTGTTCAGTACAAAAGTCCAATTTACCGATGCGTATCCAATGAATAGCCTGACTGTATCTGGAGGTAAGTTGTATACCACTGCCACTTCTATGAGTAGAGGCCAAGGCCTAGTGTTGAAGTGGGACCCTAATACAGAAGTACTCACTCAGACCAGTCTTGGCCCTAACGATGGGGATATTGTAACCGCTAATCTGAACTTGATTGAAGCATACCAAGGTAATGCGATTTGTAAAAACGACGGGTACATCAGAACCTATACTGCCAATGCAAATCCAGGGCCTCAAGGAACTTACAATTGGACAGTACCTGCTGGAGCAACTGTTTTATCGGGTATCAATACAAACCAGATCAAGGTGAGCTTTTTGTCTTCTGCCACCACCGGTAATATAAGTGTAAATGCCTCTAACACTTGTGGTACTACCAATACCGTAACCTACAATTTTGTTGTAAATGATTGTGCCGGTAGTGGCACTGGACCAAGAGTGGCACTATCTGATGAGGCGGAAACAGATACTGAAGCTTATGAGCTATATCCCAATCCAACTACAGGTATGGTATATGTAAAAGCTACGGCTCCATTAAAGGTCAGTATTTGTGATCTCACAGGAAGAACCGTAAAATTAGCTGATCTCAACCAGACCAATAATTTTTCCATTGACCTCAGTAATTGTCCTAAAGGCCTCTATGTGCTTAAGGTGTTAGGTACTGAGAAGTCTCAGTTGGTTACGTTGGAATAATAGAAAAACATAGAGATATGTCATAACAATAGTTGACCTTATCCCTAAAGCAAAAGGCCCGAGCAGCACTCGGGCCTTTTGCTTTAACCCAGATTAAGCATTAGACTTTGTAGCGAGAAGAAATGATAGGAAAAAGTCATGAGACACGGAGTTTTTCTGAATGAAAAGCTAGTAATGCTAGCTTGAATGAAGAAAAACGAGTATCGAAATGAATTTGAGGTAGCATTTTGTCGCAGTAAATTTCTAATGATTATTCTGGGTTTAAGGGAAGATTACAAGACACTTGATAAAGAGCCCCTTGGCAATCCAAGTTCCAGTGCCGCCTCTATCCTTAGAATCAGGCGTAACTTGTTCCGACCTTTCGGGAGCCACTCTAAGGATTTTTCAATGACTTGAGAGTTTCTAACTCGGATTCTTACCAATAACTGTCTAGCGCAAGGGGCTCCTCGTGCTCCTCATATTTTCAGGGTCCGCTGCTTTATCAAACTATTCCTTTTGGGCTAAAGCGAAATTGATTTTTTTGTTTTTAGTCCGTCGGTTGAAACCAGACGGCAATGAATATTCCACTACAGCTGGCATTATCCAA
>CAMFLX010000273.1 GCA_945957555.1 uncultured Cytophagales bacterium | reverse complement strand
ACCGCCCACAGTGCGTCGGCTCATAAACAATTCCTTATCCCGAATTCAGGTTAAAGATTAAGCACTTCTGCGACGATGAACCAAGATGCGCATATCAAGTATACAGGATATCAGATATGCGCATCTTTATTATGAGTTCTCTAAAAACATAATGCTTCCCTCAAAACTATCACAAGTTGCTACTAACTGATAGATACTATTAAGACCTAAGTGCAAGAACTTATAAATTATTCAATAAAACTGCCTTATCACTAGCCTACATTTTAGGATATGGCATGTACATCGTTTTCATTTTGCCCGGTTTCTTCTTTCTTGCATCGCTTACATCCCCAAACTCCCAGATCAATGAAAGTTCATGTGTGCCACCCGTTTTAAGACCGAGTTTCGAAATCGTAATGTCGTAACTATATCCTACACGAAAGCCCTGATAATCCCAGCCAACCATAGCCACGATCGCATCTTGGTTTATGTATCCGTTTGCAGACTTAATCATAGGGAGACCGCGGTACCAAACTCCAAAAGTAATCGGCTCCAATACCAAATAAGTACCCAAATCCAATTGTGTCGCAGGGCCTTGAGTTTTAAAATTTGCCGCAAATGTCATTTGCCTTTCTTCCTTATAGGCCAACCCTTTGTTGTCGGAGAATTCGATTTTATACCCTACATGTACACTCAGCTTGATAGGTGTCCTATATATGTTACCTTCTCCCAGAGTCTCATTAGGCTTGTTAATATGATGTGCGGCTCCTCCTACCCAATAATGTTTGGTATTGTACAAAAAACCAGCATTGGCATCCAAATACGACTTAGAGTTCGCTGAAGCACCGCTGAAGTCTGCACTTTGCAGGGCCACTTGACCAAAATCGGGATTCAACTGATCTGCAAATACTAAAGAGGGCACCGAATAGCGCTTGTTTACATAAAATACGCCAAGCCCAAGTCTGAGATTCTTCCCCTTATCATTGTAGATCACATAAGAAGCAGATGGACCAAGCTGCAAATTGTTGATAAGTCCGGAAGCCAAACGATCGTACTGCAGCATTCCGCCCAACCCAAGTTTCTGCTCGAAAAAAAATCGATCATAGCCAGCCAAATAGCTAATCACCTTTCCCGAAATGCTTGGCCACTGGCTACGTTGTGCCATAGTAAACCGAGCATATTTAGTGGCTCCTGTAAATGCTGGATTCAATGCTTGGCTCGTCGCATAAAACTGAGAGTATTGCACATCCTGCCCCAAAAGAGCCAGTGTACATATCCACCAAATAAAAAGTATGGTTCTGTTAAAATTCACAATACAAAAAACGGAAAAAATATTAGAAATATTGAGTGATCGCATGAATTTGTTGTAATTTTGAAAAAAAATTCATTTTGGTTTCAATAGTAAGAATCGTTCGATTTGTTTGGTTTATTACTTTCGTAATATACTTCGTGGTAGTGTTTTTATGTTATTTCCAGTGGCCTCCACAAGAAGCCCTCGGTGTTATTTTCAACAGTGCGGGAGAAGTGACTTATGCGGTAGACAAGTCGGCTTTTTTCTATGCGGTTAACGCCTTCATGGTGGCTTATAACCTGATTTTCATTCTCTTGCACGCCACTGCAGAGAAGATACCAGCACAGTTTTTGGCACTTTCCAACAAAGATTTCTGGACTGCAGACAAAAATAAGGCTGCATACCTTAAACACATGATCTCCAACTGGATCAGATCTCTGGTATCCATGCTCAACTTGGTTTTCATTCTTTGGTTGGTTATGGTCACCTATGCCAACCTAGACCAATACGATATGCGAAAGCCCCTCAGCAATTTCTCCTTCCTTGCTCCTTTGTTGTTTGGCACTATAGTGCTTTGGACTGGGTTTGCATTGTTCAGACTCAAATATAAAACCATACTCATTAAAGACAACAACATAAATTGAGCCAGGTAAAAGCAAAGAAACATCTTGGGCAACATTTTCTGAAAGATGAAAACATTGCCTTTAACATTACCGAAGCGCTATCGGGCAATGGGTACGACCATATTCTAGAAATTGGTCCGGGTATGGGGGTACTGACTAAATATTTGGAGAAGAACCCCAAATTCACGACCCACCTCATAGAGCTTGACAATGAGAGTGTCGTGTATCTGGCGAAACACTTTCCTGATCTTAAGGCAAGAACCTATCAAGGCGATTTCTTACAGTTTGACCTCAATAAAATCACAACGGGCAAGCTGGCGATCATTGGGAATTTTCCATACAACATATCATCGCAGATATTCTTCAAAATCTTAGACGATAAAGACAAAGTACCGGAGTGTGTAGGTATGCTACAAAAAGAAGTAGCAGAACGATTGGCTTCCCCTCCTGGCAATAAAAACTATGGAATCCTAAGTGTATTACTTCAGGCCTACTTTGATGTTGAGTATTTGTTTACGGTGCAGCCTGACGTATTTGACCCTCCTCCCAAGGTAAAATCGGCGGTTATCAGAGTAAAACGAAACCAAGTAGCTAAACTAGATTGTGACGAGGTGCTATTTAAAAGAGTAGTAAAACAAGGCTTTAACATGCGTAGAAAAACTTTGCGCAATGCACTTAAAAGTCTAAATTTGCCTTACGACAACATTGAGCCTACAATACTGGACAAGAGGGCTGAACAACTTTCAGTTCAAGATTTTGTAGCATTAACAAATAAACTTAGTCACTAGTTTTATGCAGTTTGAAATCACGAAAGAATACATTGATGCCATAAAAGTGGCCATAGAGAGCGGAGACGAAACGTTCATCAAAGATTCTTTTGCGGATATCTTCCCTGCAGATACGGCTAATGTGCTCTACGAACTAAGCACCGATGAGTCCATAGCTGTGATTCAAGCCTTGGATGACGACTTGGCCGCTGAGGTAATTAGTTATGTAGATCCTGACACCAGAAAGGACTTTCTTAAGAATTTCGACAGCCAGAAACTGGCTACCTATCTCAAATACATTGATTCTGATGATGCTGCTGATATCGTTAACGATCTTTCGATCAAAGAACGAGAGGAGGTCATTTCATACCTAGAGAAGGTTAATAAACAAACTGCCAACAACGTAACAGAGCTGATTCGTTACGAGTCTGATGTGGCCGGTGGTATTATGGCGAAGGAATTGGTGAAAACCAATGTTAACTGGACCGTAAAACGTTGTATAGACCAGATCCGGATCCAGGCTGAAAAAATAGAGAGACTTTATTCTGTATATGTGGTTGACGACGAAGACCGATTATTGGGCATCGTTTCTACCAAAAAACTATTGCTTACACCCGACACCATCCCACTCAAAGACATTTACGAACCAGACATTGTTTCTGTAAACTCTTATGAAGAGGTGAGCCAAGTTGCTGAATTGATCCAAAAATACGACTTGGAGGCCTTGCCTGTGATCAACGTACAGGGACGCTTGGTGGGACGCATCACTGTGGATGACGTGTTTGACGTCATCAAGGAAAAAGCGGAGAAAGATATCCAAGCGATGACGGGTATTTCCGAAAGTATCGAGGAAGATGACTCCGTATGGACACTCACCCGTGCGCGGTTACCTTGGCTGATCATTGGTATGATGGGCGGTTTACTAGGAGCAAAGTTTATGGGCATCTTCGAATCGAGCTTGGTGGCTGTTCCTGCCATGGCTTTCTTTATTCCATTAATTACCGCTACGGGTGGCAATGTCGGCGTACAATCTTCTTCATTGATCGTGCAAAGTTTGGCCGCCAATTATCTCTTAGAAGACAGTTTAGGCAAGAGGCTTTTAAAAGTACTTATGGTTGCGGCCTTGAATGGCCTCATTATTTCCTTATTGGTATTTGGCTTTAACTATATACTTGGTCAGGGGGCAGCGCTTGGCATCGTAGTATCTATTGCTTTGTTTTCTGTCATTCTCCTCGCATCTGTTCTAGGGACTATCACTCCTATTATATTGGACCGCTTCGGTGTAAATCCCGCACTAGCCTCAGGCCCGTTTATCACCACAGCCAATGATTTATTGGGCTTGGGAGTATATTTTTCAGTAGCACATTTACTCTTGGGCTAATCCTCCCATACCTTGTACAGTTATGATCCTGCGGAAGGCAAACAAGTGTTTGAAAACCTACCTTTGACCAAGAATTCGCTAGCATGCTTATTGATCCTAGATCGTTGACGCCAAAAGAGTTTATCTCCAATCATACAACCATTAATCTATTCGGCTACACCATGGGATAGCACGATACAAAAAAAGCGAGACTTGCGCCCCGCTTTTTTATATGAACATACACAATCTCTTATTTCTTTTCAAAGGTAGATGTAGCAGCATCGCCAAAAGAATCCATATCTGTGCTCAATTCTTCAGCGCTTTTGCAGATCACCAGGTTATTGACATTGTATTTAAGCACCAAATCAAATTCCAATTTGTATTGTTTCAGCCTTAAGCTATAGAAGAAATCCTTATTGGCATCAGCTGCTTTACTTGCTGTAAGCGTTACTATTTCATACCTATCTTGCAATGTATGATCAATCAGCTCATCGCCAGTTTCTCTTTCTGTATGTTGGAAAACAAGACCACTATTGTCAAACTCCAAAAAATCTCCATGTCTGGATGCTTTTATTGTTATGAGCCCTTTGGTGCCTGCATTTTCCCAAGTACCATAATGCTCTTTATTGAAACCACTTATTATCATCCTATTTTTGTTTAAAACTATTTCCCACAAACTACAAAGGCGAAACAACCGTTTCGCCTTTTATGAATAATGCTCCACTATTTACCTTTATTACTCCAGCTCTATATCAAGCTACAGTGCAACCTCGCCACTTTTCTTTGTATCAGAAAAACCTACACAGCAACCCTTGAGGCCCCTTTCCTGTACTTATCACTTAAATATCAGAAAGACAGCTTACAAATATACAATAAAACCGCACTCTTATCGACAGTTTCGGTAACATTCGCCGTAACAAATAAACATATATGGCTATAAAGGCAAAAGATCTTTGGAAACTAAAGATAAATACAGCAAAAAGGCGAAGCCTTTGCTTCGCCTTTTGATGGAGGAACGATCCTTTTAAGCAACTTTTTCTTCATGAGTGACTTTTCTACCTCCAGAGCCAATGACCTTGCGGGCATTCCAATAGTCTCTGTGGAAGTCTGGCTGCTTTTTGCGCTGCTTTTCTACCAAGTTATCGATCTGCCTTTTGAGCAAATCTTCTGCGGTTCTAAACAACTTGTCCTGTTCATCGTTCAATGATTTGCGAACCAAGATCGCCTTGCGAGGCGTATCCTTTTTGCCGTTCCATACATCCAAATAATCCTTGAGGTCGTCTAGTTCTTCTTCTTCGAGACCGTGGTTGAGCAAATCGGCCTTGTGCTCTTGCGCCAAACCAAGGATCACTTCTCCTACAACTCCAAATTCCTGAATCCGCAACCTCTCAATCTTCGACTCAGAGTAGTTACTCTTGGCAAGCAGCTCTACATTTTTACTCTTGTCGGCATGCGACTGTAGGCAACAGGCCACTTCATAGATCAGACTTGCGATTACTTGTTTAAGACCATCTCTGTCATCGCTGACACCTCCAGTCCCTTTTTTGATCTTGGCTTCTTCTTCTTTGATACCCTTGATCAAGCCCGACAACTCAACTTTGGCCTCTTTTAAAGCCGGAATTGCCTCTACAATACTGCTGTTTTCGTTGAGAACAGTTTCAACACTCTGAAACATGCTCAGATGGTTTTCATCTCCTTGAGTCATAATAAATATGGAATTACATTTTTATAATTAACGAAAGATATAAATATTTATGATGTGCTTTAAGATTTATTTTATAACGCTTTATCATTTGAATCTCAAACAAATACAGCCCCAAAACACATGTTACAACACCTATATAGACAACGCCCTATAAAACCACTGTAACATTTCTATAAAAAACAAAACAATATCACAGATCCTGACCTGGCGCTAGGCTCGCTTTGTAAGATTATTTTCATTGAACTAGGGATTAATAGATTCATACCATTCATTGACCAGGGGTTAAAACCTTTGACAATTGATATAATTCTTTGCGCCACGGGTTGAAACCCGTGGCAATTAATTGAAACCCATGGTAATTCGGTTGAAACCCTAACAACTGACAATAACCCTCCGCATACCATCAATAGCCACCTGCTTCAGCT
>CAMFLX010000272.1 GCA_945957555.1 uncultured Cytophagales bacterium | reverse complement strand
GACAGAATATACCCTCGCACATGAAATGGGCCATTTCTGGGGTTTGCCTCATACATTTGAAGGTAGTGAATCCAATGATTTAGCAGTAAAAGAACTGGTAACAAGAGGTACTGGCGCCAACTGTAGCACCGCTGGCGATGCGATCTGTGACACACCTGCTGACCCATACATATATAAGACTTCTAAGGGTTATTTTCCTAAATGTATTTATACCGATACCCTATATGATGCCAACCACGACCAATACAAGCCAATGATCGAGAACATCATGTCATATTACAATGGTTGCGATAACCAATTGTTTACTTTAGGCCAATACAATGTAATCAAAAGTTATAAAACATCGCAATACAGAACCAATTGGGCCACAAACTGCCTAGCAGTAAATGCGCCCACCAACTTAACGGCTGTCCTTGATTCCAAATATGGTATCAAATTGTCGTGGAACGACAATGCCACTAACGAACTAGGTTATGAGCTCGAAGTTTCCGTAGGCAACAATACTGATTTCAAGACTTTTTTAATTGTTCCAGCCAACACTACCTTGAATTATTTTGGTGACTTGAGCCCCTTCACGACTTATTATTTCAGAGTAAAACCCTTGAACGCTGCCGATACTTACAGCAATATCGTAAATATAAGCACTCAAAAATCATATTGCGTCCCTATGAATGCCACCAATTGCGAGGATCCTAGCTTTATTCTCAACGGTTCCAATGCTCCAATAGGAATAGCACAAGTAAACATAGAGGCAGAAAACAACTATACCAACACCTCTACTTGTGGACTTAAAGGTTACGATTTTTTCAATGCTCAAACTATAAAAATTTATAAGGGAATTCCTTATTCCTTGAACATATCTACTCTGAAAAAAGATGGCTCTGGTGAGGTGCCCAACATACGATGTTGGATAGATTTAAACGATGATGGCACATTTGACGAAACTACCGAAAAGATTGATGTACCAGATTTCACTTACAGTGTGCTCTTAAACATTAAAACTTCGGTGACTTCTGGAATCAAAAGACTAAGGATAAGAGCCGTTAATAGCAATTCAGAAGTATCGCCCTGTGGCTACTCCTATTTAGGAGAAACAGAAGACTACTTACTTGATGTCCAAAGTTTACCAACAAGTTTTCCCGTACAACTGTCGGCAACATATCCGAATCTTTATAATGCGGATTTGACTTGGACCTACAGCACTTTACCTGCAAATACGAAATGTTTGATATACGCAAGCCAAAACGGCCAAGGCTATAAGTTCTTAGACACTGTACTCCTAAGCCAAGTGAAATACGCTACTATTTTAGGCAAAAATGGGGTCAACTCTTTCTTTTTAAGAAAAGCCGACGATCGTAGCATTATCTCCAACATAGCATCGGTTACGGTAAATAATATCACATATTGTGTACCCACCAACGATCTGACCTGTACTTTACCTAGCGACCACGCTATTGAAAAAGTGGAAATCCTGGGTGAAACCATTCTAAATAACACTACGGGCTGTTCACCTCAAACATTCAGCTACTACCCCACTAATGTAACCAAACTCTATAAGGGTATCAACTATATGATCAATGTGACACAGTCTAAGAAGTCTGGCGGCTGGGGCTTACTTAGAGCCAGCGCATGGATCGACTTCAACAACAACGGAAGTTTTGAAGATGCTGGAGAGAAATTTCCACTCGAAAATAAACCTTCATCTTCCATATATACAGGAAGCCTTTTGGTTCCTAGCACTGCTAGTATTGGTGTAAAAACTTTGCGAGCCAGATTGCACTACTATACTAGCACTACCTCTTGCAGCAACGATTATGAAGGGGAAACAGAAGACTATTTAGTGGAAATCCTTAACCTGCCAACAAGTTTCCTTGCCAATCTGAGTGTATCTCAAAAATCCGTGTATTCAACAAACCTTACCTGGACATATTCAGGAATTCCAAGTGACACCAAGTGTTATTTGTACAAGTCTGTCAATGATAAAGCATTCACAAAAGTGGACAGTATGAGTATAGGTCAACTGAACCTAACGAACCTACTTACTTCTAACGGGGCCTTCAAGTACATGATCAGGAAAGCTGCTGACAATACCATACTTAGCAACATTGCCTCTATTGATGTCACAAATTTTACAAACCCGTATCAATTAAGTGCAACTATCTTAAACAATGTTGTACGGTTGTCATGGAACAACAATAATATCATTTCAAGAGGTATTTTATATAGGGCTTATAACAACTATTTGGGCTATTTTGCCAAATTGGACACTATTGACATTGCCAAGGGTTATTACGACGATATCAGGATCTACAAAACAGATACTGCTTACACATACTACATAAAAACACTAGCGGGCGACATCGTTTCCAATCAAGCAAACATCAACATCAAAAAACATTACTGTACACCAAACTTTACCAATACAGAGTGTTTGGCTAATTTTAACAGTTTTGTATTTTCACCTATCTCAGACAATAGTTCTGTAGGAATCATGTTCAACCCTTACTGCTATACAAATGGCAATCAGTTCTCTGAACCTTATACCTCTAGCGTCATTGATACGCTGTATCCCAACAAGAACTATAACTTTTATGTGTATGCGGAGAACAATTGTACTAACAATCAACCTGTAAGCAATTTCAGAAACGTGTCCATTTGGTTGGATATGAACGAAAACCAAGTATTCGACGCCAACGAACTTTTGTACACCAACCCTGCAAATACGTATTTGTGTTATTATAACTTCACTTATACGTTACCTGTAAAAGCAGAAGGAGGACTTAAAAGGCTTAGGTATATCATCACGGATAAAAACTATAAAATTACTGATCCTTGCGGTACTTATACTTACGGTACAGGTTTTGATAAGTTTGTTTATATCAAAACCCCTGACCTCACTAGTAGCTTGTTATCAGAAACATTTAGCAGTTTGGATCAAATCACGATATATCCCAACCCTAGTGACAACGGCAGGTTTACGATACAGAGCAACGATAAGGTGAGCCAGATCAGAGTGTTCAACGACATGGGTGTTCTTGTGTATGCTGGCGATCCTGCAGGATTGAATGTGAGTCTTCCTAAAGGTCTTTACATCATAGACATAGCTACGCGATCGGGACTCGATACCCAAAAGATAAAATTCATTTCAGAGTAATCAATGATTCGTTTTTAGGCAATAGCTTAATGGGATTTCATGAATAAAATAGAATTGTTAATGATTCAAAAAGAAAAGGCTTGGTTTTGAACCAAGCCTTTTCTTTTTGATAGGACACGAGTCCTGATTCAAGACTGGCCATAACTATATATTAGAGGGCTTATCTATATAATTCATATAAAAAAACCGACCACTTGTCTATACATTTCAGCAAATGATCTAGTTAAATGAACGTTTTTACTGAAGAGACATACCTTGTAAAGCTGCAATCACTAAATGGCAAATCGGGCTATGTCAAGATTTTTGTCGATTAAATCTTGATCTTTACTTTTAAACACCTAGCGAAACATGAGTGGTAAGCTGGGTGTTTTTATTTCCCAATAATATTTATCCTAATTTTGAGAAAATTATCATTCATTACTTCATCAATAAGTGGAAATCTACTCACTCCACCCCACCTTTTTAACGAATGTTTCGTTTTCTGTTTTGATACGACAATAAAACACAGGGCCAGGCATTAACGATTTAGGAATCTTTGACTGCTCTTCATCTTCAAAACTAGTAATAGAGCCCCATAATACCCCATCCAATCCAAAAACTTCAACACTCTTAATATTTACAAATGGAGATAGGAATAAAATCCCATCTTCATCATACATGATCTGAATATCTTCGAGTGACACATTTGTAGCTTGGACCACATTACTCAACGAAACTATTGTACCTTTATCTGACAAGACCTTGAGTCTATAATAAACCAGCTTTTGTTCTGGATCAGCGTCGTCATCATACCGATCCACTTCTTTGAGACTGGTAAATATTGGGCTATAACGGTACGAATCCAAAGACCTCTCTAGCACATAACTACGCCCTTGCCCCTTCACACAGTTCCACTGAACCCTATTAATACCTTGTACCGAACTTGTATTAAAAGTTATGATAGAGAGGGGTGTATAGGCACAGTCTTCAATAAAACTGATGTCGTCAAGACCAAAATCATTCCCCCCCGAGGAACTATTTTGATTAATGATGGTAATAACGGCAGAGCTATTTGTTCCGAAATCCCAGAGTGTAAAAAACTCATCCCATTGCAACATGTCATATGGAGAGTTAAATATGGGGCCTATGGGAGTACCATTGATACTGAACTGCAAAAAAGCAGTATTGTTAACATCTCCCCCTGTATAACTAAGGGTGCTTACAAATGCATCAAACCTGTATTTTGTATTGGGCTTAATATTGGTGATCGTCTGCGTCCAAACTATGGTATTAGGTGTTCCGGCACCGTTCACAGCCATTAAATTTCCCGTACCATTATGGCCAGTTCCCTGAAAGGCACTATGAACTGTAACGGCATTGGCGGTTACTATGTATTGCCCCTCCCATAAGGGATCCGAACATGGCACTACACCACATGAGCTATAGTCTGAACCAATATTTGAATACCCAGACTCAAAATCACCATTAGAAACCAAATTGGACACATTACAAACCTGAGCTGTGGCAACACTTGCCATCAATAAAAAAATAAATACACTTTTCATACTATTAAAGAACTATAAAACTGAAATGAAAAAAAATACAAGCTGCTACTGCTGACTTGAAGATTATCGTATCATAAAGAATTTACTGCAGCAGCAAATAGATGTTCAGGGGGTAATAGCCATTTATATATAAATACCTAACTATTACAAAGTTAATAAGAATTATCAAATACGTTAACACATATCTCAAAAAACTTGAGTATATGACAAATAACGATAATACTTAGGCTGAACATCCATACGCACATGCAACCATGACACTCCCAACCCCGAAGTACTGAGCCATAAAGGCTCCGCACCCAATGATTGATAGTAAGACTCTGCCACCTTTTGGAAAAACAGAGCTACCTGTACCAAAGGTGCATTTCTCACAAATACAGCCAAGTGCCCATAATGCACCTTTGGCCCTAGAGGCTCAGGCACCACAAGTTTAGCATCCTTTCTTAGGTTCCAAAATGTAACTACTGATTCATGTCCTCGAAAATGCTCGTCAAACACCGTAGAATCGGCCTGGATCTTTGTCAATTCGATACTTTGTACCAATACAAATTCAAAAGACTCGTCTACTCGCTCTAGGTTGCTGGGCTTCACCTCCCAAAAGAACCCCTCAAAAGGGCAGTTCTTTAAAATATCTATAAAAAAATGAATAAAGTATTGAGATGCACTAAGTCTTTCCAATACTGTACGAAAGCTCATTAAGGCACCATCCTGAGTAATCTGATATTGAATCACTCCATCTTTTACTTCTTTACTAATGACCGCCCACATGACTATTTGTACAAGTACTAATCTCCCTAAACAGAACCCAATTAATACCTCAAAGATAAAAATTCTCTATCTTCAAATAGTAGCTCCATAGGCAAAAAAAGGCCAAAAGTCTACATATATAGCCCGATCATCTACTTTAAAGAACCAATTCGCCTGTATTTTCGAATTTAGTATTATAAATATTCTAATTAAACATAAAATAAGATCCACATGAAACAACACATCAAATCCATCGCTAAGTCAGAATCTCCGATCGTTTTCTGTACAAGACACACATCTTTGTATGATACAAGACACTTAGACCCCATCATTAATATTCTGGTGGTGTAGCCACTCACACAACCTCATCCATAGCAAGACGGCCAAAGCTCTCACGAACTTTGGCCGTCTTATTGATTTAAAGTCGACTGTCTGATGTCATATATCCGACATCCTTACTTTTATGTCTGCTAGACAAATACTTGAGTAGTATCATGGTTGAATGATTATTCAATATTTAACCATTCCGCACCAAAAAATCCTTTATATGACTTATAAGCAACAGTATCAGAAATGCTTATATTTTGATAATAATTTAAGCTTACTGAAAACTTCAAATCTTTTTTGTTTGATGTCAATGATTTAAGATAGGCATAATAATAGAAGTCATGATGCTTCCTTCTTCCTAAATCAGACACTTCCTTGTTAATTACAACAGCATTATATACAACAGGTTCACTAGAATCAGATTTACAATTTAAAATTTTGACAACCCCAATACTATATAAAAAGCAAACTATCAACATTCCTGCGAATTTGATATAATAATCTAGTTTATCAGAATTAACACTAATACTTTGCAAAGGATGAAATAATAATGTTAATGAAAAAGAGAGTACCAAAATTGAAAGCCAAAGTATATT
>CAMFLX010000271.1 GCA_945957555.1 uncultured Cytophagales bacterium | reverse complement strand
TCGGTATAGGTGTCGAAATTATCAAAAAGTAAGTCCGATAGCGCCAATATACCAGCAAACGGCGACCTTAAATCGTGTGCAATGATAGAGAAGAGTTTGTCTTTGGAATCATTCGAAAGTTCCAATTGACTCCTTTGCTCTTCCAATATGTTGTTTTTTTGCGATATAATGTATGTACGTTCTAGTACTTTTTCTTCTAAGGCTCTATTGATCTGTTTGATATTCTTGGTTTTAATGGTGTAATAAGTGATGATACTGCCTATTACCGATATGGCTACCAATGATTTAAACCACCAAGTCTCCCAGAAGGGAGGTTTGATCTTGATTTCTAAGGTGATGGTTTTACTTGGTGTAATGTCATCTTTTAAAACCCTTACTTTCAAGATATAGGAACCAGGAGGCAAACTGGGATATACCGCTTTTCTGGACTTGCCGGCATTTTGCCAATCTTTGTCTAGGCCTTCCATTTTATATTGGAATTGTAGGTAATCGGTACCATAGTAGTAGCTGGGACATGCTAAGTCAAAAACCAAGTGGTTTTGATCATATTCAAGCGACAAAGTCTTAATATAGGGGATTTCGGAATTGAGGAGTGGATATGGAGAGCTTGGTAATATCGAAACATCAAAAACTTTAATATCGCTGATCATTGGGACGAATTGGATATTATTATCTTTAGAGATTTGATCCGTGTCAAACCAACACAGTCCATTATTGGTGCCTAAGTATAAAATATGCCCTGCAAGCAGATATTTGGCATTGATGATAAAGTCTTCACTGGGCAGTCCATCTTTAATGCCAAAGTGCTGGCAAGTGTTTTTTTGTGGGATATAATGAAGTAGTCCTCTATTGCTTCCTAAGTATAAGGAACCATTTGAGGTTTGCTGTATGCTTAAGATGGATGCATTTAGTAGAGAGGGAATGTCTTTGGTTTGACTTACCTTGGTACAGGCTTTATCGGTTTTAAACAGGCCATGATTGGTTCCTAGCCATATGTCCCCTGATATGTCCTCAAACAAACAGTTGATATGGTTATCTGACAGTGCATTAAAGGATATATCAGTAAGGTAGTGTTTAAAAACTGTATCATTAAGGGTCTTTTTGCTGATGCCTTTATTGCTAGTAACCCATATAGTACCTTCTCGGTCTATCAGTAGGTCATAGGTCCAAGCACTCACAAGATCTGGATAGTTTTTGAAGGTTTCTTTTTCTGGATTGAAGCATGACACCCCCTTGCCATGAATACATAGCCAAAGGTTGCCATTGGCATCTTCAGCAATTTTACGTACATCGTTTTTAGAAATGCTATTGTTTTTCGTGGGGTCATGCTGGTAGTGTTTAAAAGTGCTCATAGCCTCATCATATCTATTTAACCCACCTCTAAAAGTCCCTACCCAAATCCTCCTTTTTGAATCTTGATAAAGGCTGAGTATTGCATCATTAGAAATACCCGATTTGTGAGATTTGTCATATACGAATTTCTTGATCAGATTACCCAAAGGGTCAAATAGGAACAAGCCACCGCCATCAGTACCTACCCATATCCTGCTTTTATGATCAATGAGCACGGCTGATACGATTTGAGTATTCGATATTGTTTTGAGGCTTATCTCTTTAAATAGATTCAAATGACGATTGCTCATGACTAGGCCGTTTTTTTCCATGGCAAACCAAGTGTTTTTCTCACGATCGTTGAAAATCGTGGTAATCTTGTAACTGGGAAGTCGTCCAGCGGTAGTACCGGGACTTATATAAGCATGAAAGCCCTTGTCAGATAGAAAATATACACCAGACTCATCTACTGAGAACCAAAGCCTACCTTGTTCATCTGTATAAATATCATTGATGATCGCCGATTCGTTCCTTGTAATAAGCTTGAAATCGTATTTTTCGATAGTACGTTTGGACGGTGAGTAGCAATAGACCTCTCCGTTATACTTGCCTAGCCAAATATTTCCTTTGCGATCAAAACTTATACAGGTTTGTATGTTGTCAGTATACAGTATTTCATGTGTATATCTTGTAGAGTCCACCAATTGGTGGCTTGCACTTTCAACCGTATAGATATGGTTGTGATTCAGGATCCATAGCCAATTTCTATGTTCAGAGATTACAAAGGCAAAAGCATCCCTTTCGTTATTTCGCTCATACATGGGTATGGCCCTGAGGCTCTTTATTGAGAAGACTCCATGATTTGTTCCGACCCAAATCACCCCTAAATTGTCCTGAGTGATGCTAGTGATGTAGTATTGGAACTTGTTAGGGAATTCTATTTCTTTGAAAATGCCCGATTTGTGATGATACTTCAGCAATCCTTTTCCAGTACCTATCCATAGATCGTTGGACTTGTCTTTATACAAGCATTGAATATCCGTATTCAGTAGAGGTTGTCGCGCCCCTTGTTCTTCATAAGTGTTGAAATCATAGCCATCAAACCTGATCAGTCCTTCATTGCTGGCAATCCAGATCAATCCTAGGCTGTCTTGTACGATCTGTCTTACTTTATTGGCGTAAAGTCCGTTTTGAGCATTAAAAGTGCGAAAATTGTTAGGAGGCGTTGGGAGGTCTTGTGCATGTATTGCAACCCTCATCAATGCAATGAGCAGATATAAACCGATTAACCTAATGATTTTTGTGCCTAAAATATCTTTGTGTTCAATCATGAATCATTCACGCAATTGTACGGTATACGTTGTTTTCGTTCCTTAGTTGGAGATTGTTACTTGTTCGTATCAGAGAAGCCTTATTGAACTCAGTTGACCGTTTTGGTATGGAGAGCATTTTACTTTCCTTTCCTATAACAAAACAATATTTACGATGAGCGGGTTAAACACTAAAATATATTTTCACTATTACATTATCACTCACAGAAAATAAATTCATGAGCAACAAAATAGAATTTATAAACCCAGACGAATTGCTAAAGAACCCAGCATTTTCTCAAATTGCCATTACAAAGGGAAGTGGAGATACTATTTATATAGGTGGACAAAACGCGATCACTAAAGATTTGGAAATTATTGGAAAGGGAGATGTCGCTTTGCAAACAGAATATGTGTTAAAAAACATTGAAATAGCTTTAGAGGCCAGTGGTGCAGCACTTGACGACTTGTTTAAGTTGACCATTTATATAGTGCAGGATCAAGATGTTCGAAAGGGCTTTGAATGTGCGCAAAGTTTTCTACAGAAACTGAAAAATCCACCCATTGTCACAGGGGTCATCGTGGCAGGTTTGGTAAATCCGGAGTATTTAGTGGAAATCGAGGCTGTCGCATTTAAATTGGACGTTAATGAGATTGTATGATTTATGCCTATGCTAAAGGATTTTCTTGATGACATTTAGTTACCCAATGTATATACCAGCAGGATGTTTGTCGGTCATTTGAATTTATCCTGTATTTCACGATCTTTAGGACAACTATTATAGAAAAGCGATGCCTGTCACACAAATTAATATTGCCCAAGGAAAGCCCAAAATATATTTACGACAACTCATGGACACCGTCCATAGGGTGTTGGTCGATACACTACAGCTTCCCGAAGATGACAAGAACATGCGGCTTCAGGAGTTTGATCCAGAGCTTTTTGATGCGAAGAAACCTTATGAAATATTTATTGAAGTAAGCATGTTTCCTGGCAGGTCTAAGCAATGTAAAAAGCAGCTCTATACCAGTATGGTGCAGCAGTTACAGACAGACCTTTCCATTGAGCCCACTACAGTCTTCATCATATTATACGAACCTCCCATGGAAAACTGGGGTATACGTGGCGGGCAGTCTGCAGAAGATGTAGTCTTAGGCTTTAATATACACCTTTGATTCCATAGGTGGTACTTTTAGAATAGGGGTGTGGACGATTTCATAAAGTCCGAGTCATAGCCCATATTGTCCATTTTTTGTCCGGAGCATAGTAGCATCAGATTTTCTATAAAACATAGAATGCGTACCTAAACCTACAATATGTAAGAAATGTAACTTATAAAAATTATCATATAAGAGATTAAAGTTCACATTTGATATTTTTGCTTTTAACCCAGAATACGCATTTGGGGTTTTGTCGCAGTAAATTCCTAATGCGTATTCTGGGTTTAAACAAAGTGAGATTAATGGCATAGCATCAAAAATCCCACATATTCGGATCACTGTTCATTAACAAAACCATGTCGTTTTTAATAAAGCATATTAACTTTTTATTTTGGCAAAAGTGGCTATTCTATACTAGTTTGGCTTTTGCACTATTCGGTGTTGTTTTTGCTCTTTATGGGAAAAACCTATTGTTCATGCCTTATGATCAAATGATTGCTAAAGTACTGTGGAAGAGTTCATACTTTCCTCCTGAAGCAGAACCATTTCGTGCGTTTATATACGGACCTTTGGGGGCTACCATAGCCTGTTGCTATATTTTAGTAGCCTTCATAGCTCGCTACGCATTTAAAGAAAAGCAACGATGGGCCAGAAATGCGATTATTACGGCTTTCAGTGTTTGGGTCGTCATAGACTCTGCCGTGTGTCTGTATTTTGGAATGTATCCCCAGATCTATTTGATCAATGCATTTTCTATTATTGTAAAAGCACTTCCCATAATTTTTACATGGAAATACTTCAGTGAACCAGTATCGCACACTTAGACATATACACCTCAGGGAGAAATCTCCGAAATGCTTGCAGAGATCTCCGAAACGTCCGCACAAATCTCCGAAGGGCTCGCAGAGATCTCCCTATGATTTGCACAAATAGCTCAAAAGCTATTTGATTAGGTGGTTTTGAGGCCGCCAATGAATTTTTATTTTATGAAGTTTTGCAATTCATACTCGTACAGAGGGCGAAGGGGGCTGTTTCAAGCTTGGGCCATCCTTAACTGTCAATGGTTGTTGGCCCGCTTATGGTTGAAATCCCACAATATAATCTTGTATTTCTATGCCAAAATGAGCAACTTGCGACAAATTTTGAAAGGAATGAAACTTTGGCAAAAGGAAACGAATGTAAACAAAAGGATTGAAAATTTTACGGTAGGTAAAGACCGTGAATTGGATAGCTATTTAGCAGAATTTGATGTGCTGGGGTCTATGGCACATACCAAAATGCTAGAAAGCATCAATTTGATTCCTGCGGATGAACTTCCTATTTTGCACAAAGAACTACTAGCGATATATAAAGACATCAAAGCGGGCAATTTTGAGATCGAAGATGGGGTGGAAGATGTGCACTCGCAGGTAGAACTCATTCTCACGCGTAGGTTGGGCGATATTGGCAAGAAAATACATAGTGGACGCTCTCGGAATGACCAAGTTTTGGTAGATCTCAAGCTCTTTATTCGCCAACGCATACACGATACCGTATTGGCAACTGAAAAACTGTTCAATCTCTTCATCAGTCTGAGCGAAAAACATAAAGAATCACTCATTCCTGGCTATACACATTTGCAGATTGCCATGCCATCTTCTTTTGGGCTTTGGTTTGGTGCTTATGCGGAGAGCTTGGTCGATGATCTGATTATCTTGCAAGCGGCCTATAAGGTAAGTAATAAGAACCCGCTAGGCTCGGGAGCAGGTTATGGTTCTTCGTTTCCTTTAAACAGAACTATGACTACGGAGCTGCTTGGCTTTGAAACACTCAATCAAAACGTGGTGTATGCCCAAATGGGCCGTGGCAAAATAGAGCTGGCGGTGAGCAATGCACTGGCAAGTATTGCGGCGACGCTTTCACGTATGTCTATGGATGTATGTTTGTACATCAGTCAAAATTTTGCATTTATTTCGTTTCCAGATGAGCTTACAACGGGGTCTAGTATAATGCCTCACAAAAAGAACCCAGATGTGTTTGAGCTGATCAGGGCTAAGTGTAATAAGCTAAGGGCTTTGCCAGTAGAGATCAACAATATATTGAGCAATTTGCCATCAGGGTATCATAGAGATATGCAGATCATTAAGGAGTCGTTCATTCCGGCGTTTGATACACTGTTGGATTGCATAGAGATTGCGGAGTATATGTTTGAGAACATTAGCATCAAACAAAACATAGTAACGGATGAGAAATACAAATACATCTTCAGTGTAGAGCGTGTAAACGAACTGGTGTTGCAAGGTGTACCGTTTAGGGATGCCTATAAAAAAGTAGGGGAGGAGATTGCGGATGGGTCATTTGTACCTAACTATAATATACACCATACGCACGAAGGTAGCATTGGCAACTTGCGTAATGCTGAGATTAAACAAGAGATGCAGAAAGTATTGGAGTCTTTCAATTTCAAACATAAAGATCAACAAATAAGGATTTTGCTGGAGAGTTGATCATACTTTTTTAAAAGATTAAGTACTATATAAATGGGGACTGTGGCCGTTATGCTCTGGTCCCCATTCATTTTATTAGATTTGTTGTTTAAGCATCTCGATCTGTTGTAGAT
>CAMFLX010000270.1 GCA_945957555.1 uncultured Cytophagales bacterium | reverse complement strand
GTTAAATCTCTCGATAATCTTCTGAACAAGCTCAGGTTAAGCAATTGGGAAATTTCATCTGGTGCCAAGCACACCGAATTTGGATATACGGCAGTGGTTCAAGATAGTGATGGTCGCAAAGTCGAATTAACTGAACAGCAATAATAAACTGCTCGAAAATTTCTAAAATAAAATCCTTAATCGAATTATTAGAAGGCACACTGGGGTTCATGGCTCAAAAAAATACTGTTAACCTAAAAAAACAAGAGGCTGCCCTTTTAGGGACAGCCTCTTTGTTGTAAAGCTAGAGATCAAAAGCTTACGCTTTTTTAGCAGATCTTGATCTTTCATTTTCATCAAGAATAATTTTACGCATTCTCAATGATTTGGGAGTTACTTCTATGTATTCGTCCTTCTGAATATATTCCATCATTTCTTCTAATGAGAAATCTATTTTCGGCGCAATTTTAGCGTTATCGTCTGTTCCAGACGCACGCATGTTGGTCAATTTTTTCTCACGCTGAACGTTTACAGCAATATCATTTTGACGATTGTGCTCGCCAATAACCATACCTCCATAAATTTCATCACCTGGCTCTATGAAAAACTTACCTCTATCTTGTAGTTTATCAAGCGCATAGGCCGTAACATCACCCGTATCCATAGAAATAATCGATCCATTATTACGCTCAGGAATACTACCTTTATATGGCTCATATCCGACAAAACGGTGCGTCATAATTGCCTCACCAAAAGTTGCCGTCAGCACGTTGGTTCTCAAACCAATGATACCGCGTGAAGGGATTTTAAATTCTAAGTGCTGCAAGTCACCTTTAGGCTCCATAATCAGCAATTCTCCTTTACGTTGAGTTGCTAATTCAATTACCTTACCAGAGGTCTCCTGTGGTACATCAACTACCAAAGTCTCTACTGGCTCACAACGTACGCCATCTATTTCTTTATAAAGTACTTGAGGTTGACCTACTTGAAGTTCATACCCCTCTCTTCTCATTGTTTCAATCAAGACAGACAAGTGAAGGATACCACGGCCATATACTAAAAATTTATCTTCAGAATCGGTACTCAGAACTTTTAAGGCCAAATTTTTCTCCAATTCTTTTGTAAGACGCTCTCTAATGTGTCTAGAAGTAACGAATTTCCCTTCTTTACCGAAGAAAGGCGAGTTATTAATAGTAAAAAGCATACTTAGCGTAGGCTCATCTACTGCTAAACGTGGAAGCTCTTCTGGGTTTTCTAAATCGGTGATTGTATCACCAATTTCAAAATCCTCTACTCCAATAACTGCGCAAATTTCACCAGCTTTCACTGACTCAACTTTTGCTTTACCTAACCCTTCAAATATTTGCAATTCTTTAATTCTGACTTTTTTAATAGTACCATCAGATTTAGTTAAAGAATATTGAGTGTTTTCTTTCAATTCACCTCTGTGCAATTTCCCTATAGCAATACGACCAGTGAAAGTCGAGAAATCCAGAGAAGTAATTTGCATTTGAGGAATCCCTTCGTGTGCCGGTGCCGCTGGAATATGCTCAACGATAGCATCCAACAACGGGATAATATCTTCTGTTTTCTTTTTCCAATCAGTACTCATCCAGCCATTACGGCCCGAGCCATATAAGGTAACGAAATCCAATTGGTGCTCAGTAGCTCCTAAGTTGAACATCAAGTCAAAAACCTCTTCATGAACTTCGTCAGGACGACAGTTTTCTTTATCTACTTTGTTTACGATCAAAATAGGCTTCAATCCTAAAGCAAGTGCTTTACTCAATACAAAACGAGTTTGAGGCATCGCTCCTTCAAAGGCATCCACTAAAAGAAGTACACCATCTGCCATTTTCAAAACACGCTCCACTTCCCCACCGAAATCGGCGTGACCAGGCGTGTCAATGATATTAATTTTGTAATCTTTGTAACGAATAGAAACGTTTTTTGCTAAGATTGTGATTCCACGTTCACGTTCTTGATCGTTATTATCTAGAATAAGATCGTTAAATACTTGATTTTCCCTGAATATTTTTGAAGCGTGGATCATTTTATCCACTAGTGTAGTTTTGCCATGATCGACGTGAGCAATAATAGCAATGTTTCTAATTTTTTGCATTTCTTAATTTTAAAGAACCGCAAAGGTAAGCAAAATTTATGATTTGACAATCCTCGCATGTTTTAACAAATTGTAAAAATTATCAAATTAGTATTTCCTCAAAGTAAAAATCTTAATATTTTTGACAAAAACGTTCATAAATCATGGTTGACACAGAAATAGAAGACAACAGCGAAAAGAAATTAGAAAACAAAATCGCACTTACGATCACTGTTTTTGCCGCATTTTTGGCCATTAATGGATTATTTGGGGGTAAATATGGAGATGATGAGATGATCGCTCACCAAAAGCAAACCCAGATGTTTACTTGGTATCAATCAAAGGGACAAAAAAAGATGCTTGCGGAAAACAAAAAAGATATCATAGAAATATTTGAAAAATCTGGAGATATTAGCGGACAACACTTAAAATATTTAGATAGCCTGTCTAAAACTACAGAAAAGGACATTAAACGTTATGGCGATGAGCAAAATGAAATACGACAAGGTTCTATAGCTGTAGGCAAATCCAATTGGGTACAAGAACAAGATGGCGAATTGGGTAAAATCATTGGGGCTGAGGAATACAAAATTGAAGCAGACAAACTGGGTCGTGCTGGGGACTTTTTTGACTATGGTGATCTAGCACTTAACTTATCTCTTGTATTGGGTGCTGTATCACTAATTTTAAATGGGAAACGCCAAAAACTCCTTTATTTAAACATTACATTTGTCCTTGGAGTCATTGGTGGTGGGCTCACTGCGTATGCGATGTTTATTGCGATGTCATAAATACAAAAAGGAGGTGTCCTTTTAATTTGGAAACCTCCTTTGGTTCGCAAAAGAACGCTATTAAAAAGTCTCTAGAAATTTAACGATTAATTGATACATCTCCCCAAAACGACTCAGAGGCACCTTGCCTGAGGTATCATTAATATCATGATATGCAGTAATTTCTCCAAGGCTATATATAAAGAAGGACTTTACTCCATTTTCTGAGAAATAATAATGATCGGAGTTTGCGGCCTTCTCCCTAGGTTTAATCACTTTAAGTAAATGATTGGCTTCATTGATCTTTTGCAAAGTCTCAAATTCCTTTGGGAAAACTGAACCATTTACAACGGTTATTCCTTCAAGCCCTGAACCCATCAAATCTAAATTAAGTACAAACTTAGTTTGTTTCAAGGGTATAAACGGGTGTTCTACATAATACTTAGACCCTAATAAACCCACCTCCTCTGCCCCAAAAGCAACGAATAATATTGAATATTTAGGATAGTTTTGTGGCTTTGAATAATATGTAGCCAACTGCAGCAGCATAGCAATGCCTGAGGCGTTGTCATTTGCTCCTGGAAAATAGCATTGGTGACCAATACCACCCAAATGGTCATAATGTGCACACACGATTAAGAAAGAATCAGGGCTAACCGTACCTCTCACATAACCTAGTACATTCTGTGATGTCACACTTTTGAAACTGGAATTCAAATTAACTTTCAATGTTTTGCTGAGCTTTGATATTGAACTATCTAACAACTGAAATCCCAAAAGTCTTGATTGGCTTTGGGCAAATGTATGTGTGAGCTTTTTACCTGAAGGCGTGATAGTATTGACAGACAGTGATTTCTTTTTGTCCAATAAAACAATGTCTCTGCCCGTATATGTTTTAGTCGAATCATATTTTCTAATCTTCAACCGACCTTTAAACGGTGGGCAGTCTGCATTGGGAATAAAATCTTGGCCAACCAATAATCGTTTTTTCGACTTCAACGAAATATCCCCGTCAAATACGTTTACTTTAAAATCAAACTTTTGAAAATAATTACTCCCAAATTTAGAAAGTCCTATTTCTTCAAAACGATCACTGATGAATCGAGCAGCCTTCGTATGCCCATCATTTACATATCCCCTACCCCAAAATGTAGGTGAAGCTAAAGTAGCTATGACACGATGAGCCTCTTTTACATCTTGCCCAGACAATGATGTAAACAAAAAAAATGCAAAGACATAGCTTTGCATTTTCAAATATAGTTTTGATCCTTTTAAAAGAATCGGTATCTCCTTAATAGCCAAAATTAAGACATTTAAACACCTATCAATGCTTGGTAATCAGCACTCGACAACAAAGATGCGAGTTCTGCTACATTTGCAACTTTAATTTTAACCATCCACCCATCTCCATAAGGGTCTGAGTTTACCAATTCTGGTTTCGTATCGATCAAAGGGTTGATTTCAAGCAGAGTACCAGTTACAGGGATAAACAAATCTGATACTGTTTTTACAGCTTCCACAGTTCCAAAAATATCGTTCTGTTTGATTTCTTTACCCAAAGAAGGGATATCGACAAAAACAATGTCACCCAATTCTTTTTGTGCAAAATCTGTGATACCAATAAATGCGACATCTCCGTCAACCTTGATCCATTCGTGGTCCTTAGTGTATTTTAATTCTGATGGAAAATTCATTTTGTAAAGTTTATCTGTAAAATAATTAAATATAATCTATCCTGAAATTTCAAGGTCTTACCCTATTCCCATTCAATAGTAGCGGGTGGTTTTGAACTGATGTCGTATACCACACGATTCACACCTTTCACTTTGTTGATGATCTCATTAGAAACATCAGCCAAAAACTCATAAGGTAAGTGTACCCAATCTGCTGTCATACCATCGACCGAAGTTACAGCCCTCAGGGCTACTACTTTTTCATAGGTTCTTTCATCACCCATAACTCCTACTGAATTTATAGGCAACAAAATCGCACCGGCCTGCCACACCTGATCGTACAAACCACTGGTTTTAAGTGCATTTATGTAAATGTGATCTACTTCTTGAAGGATTCTTACTTTCTCTTCGGTAATATCACCCAAAATCCTTATTGCTAGACCTGGCCCAGGAAAAGGATGCCTATTCAAAATATTTGGATCTAAACCCAAGGTTCTCCCCACATTCCTTACTTCGTCTTTAAACAGGGTCTTTAGAGGTTCAACGATCTTCAACTTCATGAAATCTGGTAAACCGCCCACGTTATGATGCGACTTAATGGTGGCAGAAGGTCCCTTAACAGAAACGGATTCTATCACATCTGGATAGATCGTTCCCTGAGCCAACCACTTTACATCTTCAATAGCATGTGACTCAGTATCAAAAACGTCTATAAATACCTTACCGATTGCTTTTCTTTTCTTCTCTGGATCAGATTCGTCTTTAAGAGCTTCATAAAACCGAGATTTTGCATCTACACCCTTTACGTTTAGCCCCATGTGCTTGTATGATTCTAACACATCATGAAATTCATTTTTACGCAAGAGACCATTATCAACAAAAACACAATATAGATTTTTGCCAATTGCCTTATGTATAAGCATAGCAGCTACCGAAGAATCCACACCTCCAGACAAGCCAAGCACTACTTTATCATTGCCTAGTTGCGCCTTAAGCTCAGAAACGGTCGTCTCCACAAAAGAGCTAGGGGTCCATGATTGTGGGCAACCGCAAATATCGACAACGAAATTTTTAATAACTTGCTTGCCTTCTACACTGTGGGTCACTTCAGGGTGAAACTGTATACCATACACCTCTTTTCCCTTCCATTTAAATGCAGCATACTCTACTGTAGGTGTACTCGCAATAACTTCAAGAAAATCAGGAAGTTTAGCAATAGTATCACCGTGTGACATCCACACTTGAGAACTTTCAGACAAAACCTTCGTGAGTGGGTTTTCATCTTTGATCGTCAATATAGCTCTACCATATTCTCTAATACTTGAAGGAAACACTTCTCCTCCATTCTTGTGGGCGATCAACTGGGCTCCGTAACAAACTCCCAAAACTGGAACTTTATCAACGTACTTGGACAAATCAACATCTGGGGCATTAACCTCCCTTACAGAACAAGGACTGCCCGAGAGAATTACTCCAGAAATATTGGAGGTAAGCTCCGGCGCTTTGTTATACGGATGGATTTCACAGTACACATTAAGTTCACGTACTCTCCTAGCTATCAACTGAGTAAACTGAGAGCCAAAGTCTAAAATTAAAATTTCTTGACGAACCACTACTTGATGTTTTGAGTTATAAGTTTCGAGCTTAGAGTACACACTCCTATTTACTCGTCGGCAAATTTACATTTTATTGAAAGAAAACAGAAAAATTTAACAAATTTTAAAACCTACCCCAATATCTTCTCCAAACGCTCAAGAACAAAGACCACAGCGGGGCAAAAGGTGGCATTTTGCAGTGTCAGGTTTTTCTTTTTGATAAAAACATCTTCGTTAGTATACGGAAAACGTTCACAATCCCTTGGCCTAACTTCGTAAATGGAACAATAATTATCCGATCCAAGAAA
>CAMFLX010000269.1 GCA_945957555.1 uncultured Cytophagales bacterium | reverse complement strand
GTATATACGTTAACAACTCTTTTTTCCATTATCGTTATTTTTTACAAATCTAGTGAATTAACCCAAAACATGTAGGGAAAGTTTCATCCGATGGATTCCTTGAGATTAATAAAAGGGTACTGTTTTGCCTAGACGAAGGAATGCGCAGGAATTGTAGGCATCCAAGTAAAATCGAGTACCACTGTATTTGTCTTTGAGCAAGCTGTAATAGTCTTGCTTCAAGTCGCTGTCGTACATGCTTTTGTTTTTGGCTTCCTGAGCCTTGAAGTACATGGATGCCTTGAACTCGTCATCGGTACTTTTGGCAATGGCTTTGAGGTAATACGATTCTGCAAGCGTTACACTATTGGTTCTCTTTGCTTCCATGTAGCCTCTATTGAGATAGGTTTCAGCAAGGCCGCTCACATTGAAAGGGTAGTAAGCTGAAGGGCTGTTGCCACTGTAATAAGAGCAGAACCTAGGACTGTAGCCTTTCCAATAGCCCCAAGGGTAGGAGTTGTAGTTCCAAAGGTCTGATTTGGCAATTACATCAGCGATTTTTCCGTAGCTTTCTGCATCACCTTTTTGGTTCCAATCCACCATTTGTTTAAGGGTGGCTAGTGATACGCTTGCATTGATTTTACTGTTGTATGCACTGAAATCATATTCCGGACTTAGTTTTAAGGCTTGTTCGAAATCTCCCATTTGTATGAATCTCTGTATCTTGATGTATTTGATATCCTCCAGTTTGGGTGCTTTAAAGTGCTTTTCAAGCTTGCTTGTGGGTGCACTTTTTAAATATGCTTCGAGGTTGTCGAGCATTTCGCAAGTAAAGAAAGCGTTCAGGATGTCGCTTTCGCCGTAATCAACCACGTGCACTAGTACAGCTTTGTTGTATTGTTTTTCCAAAAGATACCTGCGTGCGAGTTCTGCTTGTAGGTCAAAAATACGAGTGTTGGGAGATGGGGCTGCCGCGTTACCGTATTTGGTGTGGAAATCTGTAAAATGATCCTCAAATTCAGGGCTAATGGTCTCGTGCGACATCAATTCATTCCAGAGGGATAGATATGCATTCACTTCCATCACCGTTGGATTTTTGGAGGTGCTCAGTTCAGCAAAGATCTCATGGGCTTCGTCAAATTTGCCACTGACCATATAGATATAGCCAAGAGCTGATTTAAAGAGGTCTTTGTTTTTTACCTTACCTTCTTTGTTTATCTTTTCTAGTAAGGTTACGTATTCGCCCAACCATTCATCCTCTATGTAAAATGGAAGCTTCAGCGCGATGTTTTCTTTTGCTTCGGTTTTGCCTGAAGAGGTTTCTTTTTCAGATTTTTTCCCGAAAAGGTTTTTGAAGAAATTGACAATAGCCTCCCACATCCTAGCAAACCAGCCCTTTTCTGAAGATGCTACCGTAACTTCTAAGTGTGCGCTGCCACATTCTTCTATTTTAGGATCTCTCACGAGTTTATTGGTATCTGCTACGAATGGGGCCCTAATTTGTGCCAGATATTCCTCATGTATGATGTTCATATCCTTGAGCAAAACCAGTTCAAGGCGGGCAGAGCCAGGATCGTTTTTATAGAGTTCCTCCAGCGCCAAGAAGTCTCTGGTATCATCATAGATGTATTTGAGTGTCCAGATGGCCGATTTTTCGGTATTGGTCTTGGCCAAGGCCAGACACTTGTTTACGTCTATGTCTATATACTTGAAATTGCGGTAGGCCATGAGCCTCAGTGCTGGGCACTGGTCAAAAATTCGCGCAAAGATCATTTTTGCTTGTGCGCTGTCGCCGCTAAGCCTTGTAGCACCAGCTTTATAACCCAGTGCACGGTAATAACTTAAGTTCTTCTCTCCAGATTCGGCATATTGGTCGAAACTTTCGATGGCATCGCTATATTGCTCTAGAAAATGGTGCAACTTTACCACCATGTATACATATTTTTGTTTAAGAAATGGATCTGTGCAGCTTGCAAGATTGGTTTTCGCTTGTTCTAGTACAGGCTTTAGTGCCTCCAAGTCTTTGGTGGGAGCTTCCCAGTCGTTCTCGGCTTCTTTATAAGCACTGTTTTCTTGGTATACTAGAGCGAGGTATTCCACATAAGGTGTGCCTGCGGCAAGTATAGCTTGATAAAAGGTGTTTCCTGGAGTTGGGTTTTGATTGTTTTTGAGTTTTTCAATGACATCTGCATTGAGAGAAAACAGCGCTGCTTGAATATCTTTGGGATTCGCCTGTGGTAATTTTTTGTTCCATTCCTCCACCATAGCTTGTGGCAGTGCGCTGTAGTTGTCACTGTTTTCCTCACCGTAATACGGCCAAGAGTTGAAGTATGGTAAATAGATAGGATCGGAGAGCAATTCCGAACTAAAGAGATACTTGGGGCGGTTCCACCATTCATCATCCCCTCCCGCACAAGCTTGTGCCGTAAATGTGGATAAAGTGCTACCTAGGGCAAATAACAGGCAAAAAATCCTTTTCATAATGTTTTAAAATTTCTTCATCTAAATGGTACAATACAATATTTAACGTATCGCTGGCAACGTGCTTCGACATAAAGTCTAGGCCTTCTTGGAGCTCGGCAGAACTAACTTCTTCTACACGGAGCAGATCTCCTTTTGACAGCGATGAGCCTTTAAATTTAAATGTTTTTTCACACTTGTATATATTCTGCGCTGTTTTTTTCAAATAAGTCAATTGCTCAAGGTCTTGACTTCGTGTTTCGTTGAGATAGCCAACAAATTGCCCGTTTCTGAAGATGCAAGTCCATGCATATAGAGGAAGTGCTATCTGGAGTTTCATGGGATATTGCTCCATGGTATTTGTATATTTTTTGAGCTCCTCAAGGTCGTAGATGGAGTTGCGTACCAGAGGATCTTGAGGGGCAAACATGTTGTAGCACATTAACGTTGCTGCCGCAGTAGGGGGGATACCCGCAGTTTTGGGATATTTGACTTGGTACAGGCGCAAAGTACTGGTGATCTTTATCTTGCTCAAGTGCTGTATTTGGTTGAGAAATCTAAAAAACTGCACCCTACTTGTCGGTGTCCAGTCGCAGTCGAAGTGGAACTCTGAGAAATCTCTAAGTTTATATCTGGTTCTTAATTGATGGATCCTCAGATAGACTTGCTTGGCCAAGCTGTCTGCAGCTTGTTCGCTACAGTGGCCCATGGCCTCGTTGGTGATGAACACACAAGGGATGATGTTTTGGTTCGGGGATTCTTCAAAAGTGATATCTGCCACTGGTTGAGCATGGCCTTGGTGCTGTACCACATCAAAGAACTTGACGTAAAGGTTTTTGACCTGTAGCCGTACCAATGTCTGCTTTTCGGCTTCGTTGAGCTTAAAGGTCTGTTTCCAATAGTAAAAAGAAGTTTCTACGATTTTGTCCTTTTGGCTTTGGCAAGACAAAAGTAGGCTACCAATACCTAGCCATACATACCATATAGTTGATCTGTTTTTCACAATGAAGGCCTAATTGGTGCCAATGATAGGTAAAAAATATAAAGTGGGCAAATAATCTCATTTGAGTTCTCTTGCTAAAAGGATATGTGAACATTGATTTGGCAGCAGATCATTAGCTGTCTTGCTCATCCCTTAAAATAGGGAGTAGCTGAAACGAAAAAGAAAATAGATAATGTTTAGTCACACGTGGATTTGCAGCTATGGGTTCAATTTTACTTACCTAAGTAGGTGTGTGGCTTGCTTTTAATGTAATTTATTAAAATAAAATGCAATAAAATGTAACATTTGGTGTACATTTGTTGTTGTACACAGCATAAAGGAATAATAACACACAATTATATAATGGAAAATAATTCAGAAAAAATGGCAACGGGTGTGGATGCCGTGGAGAAATTTCCAGATGACATCTGCAATATGATCGAGCGCGACATGCTTACGATCGAGAATAAATTGAAAGATGGCTTTCTTGATAAAGACTTGTTACTCTTGTACAGGGAGCTTAAAGAACAAAGAGACAATCTTGTTTTGGGTAAACATTGAAAGATTTTTAGATTTTAAACCAAATTTTTTAAGAATGTAACTGTTAAAATAGGGTGTATGAACGCCTAAGCAGTGAGTGATTGGAAAAGATACGATACAAAGGCCTTGAGTAATCAAGGCCTTTGTTGTTTTATGGCGAAAACCCTGTTGTTTCACTATTTCACCAGAGTGCAAGCTATTAAGATTGTTAGGCAAGGACCTCCCAGACCTGATCGTGTGCTGTAAAAGAAGATCGAAGAATTCTCTTTCTTCCAGATTGCATGATTAGAACTATTCAAAGGCCCATAAAGCTTATGCAAGGTACTGTGTAGCTCTTGCAAAGCAACATAAAAGTCTTGCAAAGCAATCTTTCACTTCTGTTATTCAGTCTTTCACTCGTGTTATGCGATCTTGAACTTGTGTTATGCAATCTTAAAACTTCTGCAAGCAATGTTCAACTGTCGTAATGACATGTTCGACTGTCGTTATTTCATGTTTACGCTTTGTTATGCAATCTTGAACTTGTGTTATTCGATGTTAAAACTCCTGCAAGCAATGTTCAACTGTCGTAATGGCATGTTTGACTGCCGTTATTTCATGTTTGAGCTTCGTTATGCGATCTTGAACTTGTGTTATTCGATGTTAAAACTTCTGCAAGCATGGTTTGAGCTTTGTTATTGAACACGTAAACTTCTGCAAAGACCATGAACGCTCCGTTATTTAATCTGCCGATTTTTGTAATGCTGATAAGGGGCCTGTGGCTGAGTATGAAAGTTTCCGATTTTTAATAGCTTATGCTGTTTGTGTATTTAACCAGAATTCAGGATAAGGAATTGTTTGTGAGCCAAGGCTCTGCGGGGCGGTAAGCGCAGGAAAGGTGTGAAATCTAGCCGCATGGACAGGGCGGGGTGGGCCTGTGTGCAAAATGCGGCTAGATTTGGTCTTTCCTGCCACCCTTTGTTTTGGTCCTTTTATTTGGGTGAGCAAATAAAAGGACAAGAACAGTGCATGCCAAAGAATAAATTGTGATCAACAGTTTCCGCATACGATGAATAGAAATAGGTAATTAAGACAAATTCGATATATTTTGTTATACCGAGTTTAGGTTATTTGCTATTTCGATGCTTGATGCTAAAATACAGTTCAGTAATGAGAAGACTGGGCACCCAGCTGAGCCAACTGACCAGGGTATACATTTGCTGGGCGGGCAATATAAATATGTGGGGTAAAATCATGACCAATAACCTCAGGATAATGGCCGATAGCGTAAGTACGTAACTCTTGTACATAAACGAGGTATGCTTTTGCAGATTGCCGCGCTTGATATACATATAGGCCCAATAGGTATACACAAACCATAATATGGATAAGATAGAGAAGGCTATTTTGGCCCAAATACCACCGTTGGCATAGAGTGCCATGTAGAAGCCTGAGGGTGCCGCCAATATGCAGATGATGCAAACGTATATTTTGCCCAATACTCGATGAATCTTAGGGTAATTGACCCTGATCTGAGTTGAAAACTGTAGTGCACCTGTGATCAGAAGCCAGATGCTGCTGGTGATATGGGTGTAAAATGCCCACCTCCATACGTGTATATGGATGACGTCTTGCTTGGTAAGCAGGAAGTTGATGTCGAGTTTGAAGGAATAGTACGGAAGGGTCAATTTTGCCATGAGTACAAAGAAGAACCCTATGATGAGGAGCCATATCCAATATGCTATGGTTCGTGGTTTCATCATAATTCAGTTAAAGGACTTTGTATGCTAGGATCTTGGTTGCCCAAATAGATATAACATGAGTAGGCGAGAGGTTCTCACGATTACATTAAGAAATAGGAAAACCATAGTTACCACTGTGACCAAATAGTTGAATGGGGAGAATTTTTCAAAAACCAAGTTGAAGATGATTAAGGTAATGATCATGAGGCCAACGTTGATCGCATAGGTAAAATACATGGCCCCAAAATAGAAGCCAGGCTCTGGTTCAAACTTAAATTGGCAGTGATCGCACTGGTGGTTTACTTCAACAAACTTTCTGTTATAAGGCCCATATTTGAATACATTTCCTTGTCCACAATTGGGGCATTTTCCTGATATAAATGACGCTATTTTGTTGTGATTGCCCATATTCGATATTCTATAAATACAAAACTATACTATATTTGTGAGATTATATAAATTATTGGATGTATGAATAGAATTCTACTTATGTTTTTATCCTTAATCTTGATGTATAGCTCAGTAGCCCAAGAGCTATCTAAAGATTCAACTGCTGTAAAGAAAGATACTACGTATTGGCGCAAAACACTGAAAGCGGGTATCAATACTTCAGGCTCTGCATTTTCGGACAACTGGAAAGGGGGAGGAGTGAATAACTTCAACTATCTGGTATTTTTAAACTATGCCGCCAACTATAAGAGAGACCGTGAGTCATGGGATAATCTCTTGGACTTACAGTTTGGACAGATCATTAC
>CAMFLX010000268.1 GCA_945957555.1 uncultured Cytophagales bacterium | reverse complement strand
CCTGCGGTATTTGCAGCAGCATTCCAATCTATACTATATTGATTAGGACTTCCTGTTGTGGCAGTATAAGGTAATGTGGTACTCGTTGTTCCAAAACAGATGTTAGGAATCGCACTTAAGGTAATCGTCGGCAAGGCATTGATGGTAAAACTAACGGCTTGTCCTGCACTCACACAACCAGTAGTACTATTTCGCACCGTAAGCGTACCTGTATAAGTACCAGCAGCTATCGCTCCCAAACTGCCAATCGATATTGGACTTGCAGGAAGTGCAGCATTTGTAACATCCGCAATGCCTGCGGTGTTTGCAGCTGCATTCCAATCTATACTATATTGGTCTGGGCTACCAGATGTCGCTGTGTAAGGAAGCGTCGTACTTGATGTACCAATACAAATATTAGGAATCGCACTTAAAGTAATAGTAGGTACCGGATTAACCGTAACTACCAAATTTTGTGTATTCGTACAACCATTGGCTGTCATGCTGATCACATAAGTGACATTTACTGGAGAAGAAGTAGTGTTTGTGAGTGTCTCAGATATCGTAGCACTATTTCCACTACCCGCAGTATTACTTATTCCAGCAACCACCGCCCTTGTCCAACTAAAACTTGTACCTACAGTTGCGCTTGTAGCCGTATAGTTATACACAGATCCACTACAAACAGATCCTGTTGTAGCACTGCTTAAAGTAGCCAATGTACTTACAGTCAATGCTATGCTAGAGGCTTCAAGCCTACAATTTGAATTATTAATATTACCCGATTCAGAAGTCAACAATCTATATAAACCTGCATCGCCAGCAACAACAGTAGCTATTGTATAAGAAGTTGAGGTAGCACCAGCAACATTGTTCCAAGTAGTTCCCCCATCGGTGCTCTTTTGCCATTGATAAACTGGTGATATGAGATTGTTGTTACTTACATTATAACTTAAGGTTACCGATCTTGTCACACAACCCACAGGATTAGGATCTACTGCCGTAAGCATTGGACCACAAAATCTCATACTCAAGTTGTCAAGACCTAAGTCATTACCTGATCCACCAACGTTATTATTTCTAAAGGCAAAAGTCAAACTTGTTACCCCAGCAGGAACGGTATACACAAATGTTTGGGTTTTCCATGCATGATCTGTCGTCGAGCCAATAGGCCCAGAAGAATAACTAGCAGGATAGGTTAACAAATCTGCAGCAGTCGTTGTGGATGGAGCAATTACCAAAGACACGTTAGGGTAGTTGGTGCTTGTCAAGTGAAGACTCGCAATATCAAATGAAATGATGTACTTTTGACCAGCACACACATTAACTGTTTTTTTGTAAAAGATATCTGGCACCGTTGATGCATTCACCACCATAAAATAACCATCGGTGGCTGGTGTTCCATCATTATCTTGTATGTCCGCCCATCTTACCAGAGTAGCAGGAGCATTTAACATTCCTTTTGTACTATTCGTGATGATGTAATTACCATCATTTGGATAATTATAAAAATTGGTATTCGGCCCCGTGTTCCCATTGTTTAATCCAAAAACATAATTAGTGATACCAGCTCCAAGCGGAGGCCCCACAATAACACCAGGGTGGTTTGTAGCATTTGGTTGTGAAATCGCCCCACCAGGGTTTGCCCAAGTAGTGCTATTCAATGTTGCGGTCGTCCCAAAATTACCATCGGTAAACAATTCAGGACCCAAGGTACCGTTACAAGTACCACCACAACTTGAGGCATAGAGTGTAACGTTCACATCTTTATAACAATTTGCAACTGGTGAATTAGTAAACAATCTTACTGTATATACTTGTGAAAGTGCAGGGTTCGGCAACACTGCTGTTGAGGTATTGGTACCCGCAGACATTGCCGTAGCAGCGGCATAGGTTGTTATACCACCAGTGTAGGTTGCCCCTGTACTATATGCGTACCTAATTGCAGTTCCTGCAGGATGTGTAAAGTATATTTTTGCGTTATTCTGGAGCGTAGACCCTACACAAGACGCAGAGATGGCCTCCACAGTAATCCCTGTACTAGGATCAGTAACCACAACATCTATTGATGCCCTAGGACCCTCGCAACCACTCACCGTTTGCGATACATAATACGTCGTAGTACCTGCTACTGCCGTTGATGGGGTAGGCGCCGTTGCCGAAGATGTACCTCCTGTCGCTACGGTATACCATTTTAAATTTGAACCAGTGGCTGTAAGCTGTGAGGCTGTTGCTCCTAAACAATAATTTAAGGTCCCTCCTACTGTAGGAGCAGCCGTTGTAATAGCAAACGTAATAGGAGCAGACTCTATTCTACAGGTAGCTGAATTCACGTTTCCAGTTTCTGCTACCAAGACCCTATACATACCTGCATCTGCAGCGACTACAGGATTTTTCACCAATGTAGATGTGATCACTCCCGCAACTACGGTCTCTGTATTCCCTGTAATATTTGCGTAAGTAACACCACCATCTGTACTCTTTTGCCATTGAATCTGAGGAGAAACCAGTCCCGTACCTACTGTAAATGACATAGAAGCTGAACTTCCAATACAGGCAGTAACATTGGCACTAGGTGTAACTGAAGGCCCACAAAACTTCAAACTCAAGTTATCTAGACCCAAGTCATTTCCAATCCCACCAGGATTATTATTTCTAAATGCAATAACGACACTCGATACACCCGGAGGTACCGTATAATTGAACTTATAGGTATGCCAACCAGTAGTAGTAATATCACCTGTGCTGTATACACTTGGATAGGTAAGTAATTGAGCGGTAGAAGTTCCCACAGGGGCAATCACGAAAGCTACGTCCGGGCGTATCGTTCCACCAGGCTGCGCATCTATGATGTCTGCCGACATAATGTACTTCTGCCCTTGACAAACATTTACGGTCTTTTTGAAGAAGATATCTGGCTGAAATGATGCATTCACAAACATGAAATAACCGTCAGCTTCTGGTCCATTATCCGAAGTTGAAGCGGCCCAAGATATTCCATTAGTATTGTTGGTAATGATGTAGTTACCATCATCGGGAAAAGTATAGTAATTAGGGTTAGAACCTGTTGGCCCTCCATTCAATCCATAAAAATATGAAGTTGAAGCACCTAATGAGGGCCCGATAATCATACCGGGATTATAAGTCGAATTTGGCTGCGTAGAAGGTGCCGCCGCATTCGGGGAGGGGTTATTCCATGTGGTGGTGGTGTTTTGGCCTAAAGATGTCACTGTACCAAAATCACCATCAGTGATTACCTCAGGACCACTCGTACCCGAACAAACGCCCGCGCAATTGGTCTGGTAAATAGTAATGGTTGTATCTTTAAAACAACCTGGTGCTCCAAAAATCCTAATCGTATAATCTTGCGAACCAACAGGATTTGCTAAACCTGTAACATTCGTTGAAATAGCAATGGCGCCAGCAGAGTTATAGTTCAAACCACCAGTATAGGTTGTTCCTGTATTATAGTGGTACTTTGCTAAACTTCCAGAAGGATAATTAAAATAAATTTGGCCATTATTACTCACGGTGTTACCCGTACAACTAGCTGGAAAACCTGTTAGTGAGTGGCTAGACAATGTAGTAACCCCTACCGAGGTTGTAGTTGAAGTACTACTACAAGAGCCACTGGTAACCAATGCTCTGTAATATTTTGTCGATGAAAGACTGGGAGTTGTATAAGTAGTGGTGGTTGCTCCACTACCCCCAGAAACGTTAACCCAACCTGTGACACCGTCGCTAGACTCTTGCCATTGAATAGTACCCGTTTGACCCGCCAAACTAATGGTTGTACTGGTTCCCGAGCATACTAATGAAGTAGCTGCAGTCGCAGTCCCTCCTACCGATGCATTGGTTATTAAAGTCTGGGTGCCTGCTGCACTCGTAGTTCCCGCTTTTGTGGATGTCGTAGTCATGTCTGCACCATTGGCAGCTGACGCACTCACCGCAATTGTATGGCCATTCGTTACTGCCGAGGCCACATCCATAGTGATCCAGAAAAACCCTGTAGCACCAAGAGCAATATCTTGAGAGAAACCGGGACTAAATATTTTCGCCCCAGCTACAGCAGGGGAATTGATGGCCTGTAGCAATGTTGCTGTTGCCAAGGAATTACTAGAATTGTACCAAATCTTAAAATTTAATATCTCACCGGCGGTATAAGTACCTGTAGTGGTAAATGCAAAATTCGTTAGCCTACTCGCTGCAACAGAAGCCGTCGCATTAAACGCAAATATCGGCACATTGGTAGAATTAGGACATACACTGGCAGCCCCAATAGCAGTCGTTGGATTAGCCTGTGTCAACGTTGAGGCAGGGCAACTTGCAGCTGTCGCATCACTTTGTATCACATTAGTGCCTGCACCCACTACAGTGCCACCAGTAATGGTTCCACTAAACCGAATCGTAGTAGAAGCTGCACCTACAGTACCACTATTCACAACTGATGAAGCATTCTGAATTTTACCACTCCCTGATGTAGGCCCCTTGAGGGTTCCAGAGTTGGTCAATGTACCTCCTACCGTTACCAAAACACCACATGACAATTCGTACGATCCTGTATTAGTTAAATTGCCTCCAACCGGTAATACAGTAGCCGCTGACCCACTAATAACTTTACCACTTCCAGAAAGTGTAAGCGTTCTACCCGAAACCGCAAAAACGTTGGTTTGAGTGGAATTATTAGTAATATTTCCTGTAATAGTAGTGATCGAACCACTATTGCCATAATTTATGTTGATTTGTCCATTGTTATCTAGAATGACATCTTTCAATGTTGTTCTAGTATTACTACCATCACCATTACTTACACTAAATAGTCCAATATTTGCACCGGTTCCACTTAACCTCAAAGTACCGGACACACTGACATATGCCGTATTACCACCTGTTGGATTGGAAAAATTAAAACTACTGCTAGCGGTACTGGTTGGAGAACCTATGGTCAAATCCCCAAATGAAACTACGTAACATCTATAACTGGAACCGTCAAATATGGTACCGCCATTATCTATAGTTGTCAAACCTGTAACCGTCAAACCAGCACTATTACTACAATAGGCACCATCAAACCTTAGCGATGCACCCGCCCCACTTACTGTAAGGTTGGCACAGGCAGCCGTAGAGCTGTTTGGTATGGTGATCGCATGGCCTGTACAAATAATTACATTGTCGCCCGCTACAGGGGTAGTGGCAGCAGCCGCACCACCACAACCAGCGGTAGACCATGTTGCTGCGGCATTCCAGTTACCTGTAGCCCTAGAATAGTAGGTAGTAGCCCAACCACTCAGCGGCATCAGTATAAACATGAGTAGCGCTATAGCGGAACTAAGTTTTTTAAAGATTTTTGACATACTTAATAATATAAATAAACTGTGCATAATTTTATAGCTAAAAGCCCTTATACTACTGTAGAAGGGCGAATACCTTTTCATATTTTTGGCCAATGTTTCTCTCATAGATTGTCAATTTAGAATATGATCAAATTTAGAATATGAAACTATACCTACAAGCTGTAGTTGGCTCCCATTATCAGTTACTACTATTTTGAAAATCATTGACCTAAGCCTACTTAAATCAACGATACTATTTTTCTGATTTTTATAAACTTTAGAACATATACATATATAGATCTGTACAGCTTTCAACAAGTTAAAGTATAGGATTCCAAAAATCGTACGCACACGCTCCTTAGAACATATTGAAATCATAAAGTTTTTAAGTATTGTCTTAAAACATTGAAATGACATCACAATTACCAAAACTTCTAATACTGACTTTAAATGACTATTTTGTTTTTGCTGTAAACATACAACCATATATATAATGTGTGTTTTTCAAATGTTCCTTTTGCAACTAAAGTAACGTCGTAGATGGGCACCTTCATAGCTGTTCCCAGTAACCTACTTTAATGATTCAATTTTGTGTGTTGTTAATTCCAAAGCTGTTCTACAAAATTTGAATACATTTATACCAATTTATACGGATTTTCAACCGATATGGTTTTTCAAAGATAAAATTGAACAAATTTAGAGATTTATAATTCGTGTTCAAACATTTACTTAATACGTAGAAAACAAAAAGACGTATTAAATTTTATTAAAATTTTAAAAAAACACACGCAAGCATACCACAATCAATACCACAGCCATATTCAGCCAGGTACATTAAAATATAAAAGATTAAAAATTCACACAAACACAATACCTTATAAGCCCAATATTTTGAATACTTTAAGTTACCTTCTTGATATGAGGAATTCGAAGACAAAAGCTAGATGTTCACCAAAGGAGACAAGTTAAAAACTTTCTTGTCTCTATTTTTTTTGTCTAATACCTTGGCAATTGGGCTAATTATATAAAAAACCTTATAGATCCTGTTTATTCAAAAGTGGTTATTCTGGATCACAGATAACACTTTAACCCAGATTAAGCATTAGACTTTGTAGCGAGACGAAATGATAGGAAAA
>CAMFLX010000267.1 GCA_945957555.1 uncultured Cytophagales bacterium | reverse complement strand
AGAAGTAACATGAATCGTTTTGGTATTGGTCAAATGTGGGAGGTGCAAGGTGGGGCCAGTTACAAAAACTACTTGAGCGCCCCAAAGTACAGCTTGTTCCGCTATTGCCTGGCCCATTTTGCCTGAAGAATGGTTGGAGATGAATCTTACAGGGTCTATGGGTTCTCTGGTTGGACCAGAAGTAATAAGGACTTTCTTGTTTTTAAGGGGCTTGAATTCGTTGAGAATGAGTTCCAGCTCTTTGACGATGTCTTCTGGTTCTGCCATTCGTCCTTTGCCAATCAAGCCACTGGCGAGTTCACCATGTGTGGCATCTATGATATGATCACCATATTCTTTAAGCTTTTCCAGATTGTTAAGTACCGAAGGATGTTGGTACATATCTAGATCCATGGCTGGACAAATGACCACAGGACATCTTGCTGATAAGTAAGTGGCTGAAAGTATGTTGTCACAGAGTCCATTGGCTAGTTTTCCTAAGGTGTTAGCACTTGCAGGCGCTATTAAGAGGCAGTCGCCCCAGAGTCCTAATTCAACATGGCTATTCCATATTTGATTCTGACCATCGGTAAAATCAGTGTAAACTTTATGGTTGGAAAGTGTAGAAAGCGTAAGCGGCGTTATGAATTCCGTGGCAGATTTTGTCATAATGACCTTTACTTCTGCTCCTTTTTTAACCAATTCTCTTACCAATAGAGCTGCTTTGTATGCTGCTATGCTCCCTGTTATCCCTAATATTATTTTTTTGCCCTTCATATTCAATTACCGATTACTGCAAAAATAGGAAATATAAATATAGTAAAAAGTCGTGCTGCTGACTATATGAACTATAAATATGTAAACGGTCTATGTGATTGTTCAAAAGCAAACTTGCTACGGTTCAAAGTATAATAGCTTTTGGTGTTTTTAACGAAAACAAATGTAATGCTTTGATGCTATTAAGCAATCAATTAACCTTATTCCATTCGCTTCTGAGCTTGGCAAGCTCTTGATAAAGAACCTTTCTGACACGATTGTTGCCACCTAATGGCCTGTGTTCTGGTAGGCAGTGCCAAGGCGAGAAGCGCATTTGCTCTGACATTTTTTTCCTTTCATCAGTATCAAAAGTTTGCGAAGGTATTTGTATGATGGCCAGTTTTACAAGAGGTGTTTTCCATTGTATGCTGGTATCTTCTATAGGTTCTTTAGCGGGATCCGATTGAAACTGTGCATAAAGCTCAAAGGTAGCCGATTGTGTGGAAAGATCATCTCTCAATCGTTGCGTAAGAAAGTTTGCACTTGGTTTTTGTGGGAAAGTACTTGTTTTGGCTTTTAATGTTTTTATATGCCACTTCACTGCCTTGTCTTGTCCAAAGAGATAGGGTGTTGCAGAAAAGTAATTTTCCTCTAATACATTGGAAACGCGTTTCTTGCCTTTGAATATACTATAGGCGCCTTTCCAGTTGAAAGGATTTAGTAAAATAGGGATCATGTACAAGAAATTGCCAAACAGTCCTTTTAGTGATTGTAGGTATAGTTTTACAGTTCCAGGAAACAATATTTCGTTAGTGGTAAGGACAAAGTCTTGGGTGTTCGCACCCATGGGGTCGTCGTGTACATTCGAGCCAGAAGCTTCTATTACTTTGATCGCCATACCTCTTGGCGCTTTTTTCTCATCGTCTAATACCTTGGGTTGGGCATTACTAAATCTGATCCATGCATTATATGTTTTTGGCGTTTTAAAGAGACCGGTGCGTAAGTGTTCTGGAATGTCATCGATGACTGTAAATGTTGCCATTACTAAGCCCAAACCTTTGGCATGGAACCGTCTGAGCATTTCAGTATTCGCATACTTTTTTTCTAGACTCTTTCTCACGACGTTATATGCATCGAGTATTAGTGCCTCCTCGTTTTCGATCACTTGTTCTTGGGCCACTTTCATGTTATGGAGTTTTAATGATGTATTGCAATGCTTTGATACCTGGGAGGAAAAAATAAGCGCCTCCAACAAGCTGTGTAAACTGTGGCATGTTCCTGTATTTTCTTCTTGCAGGAGCTGCTGGACAAGTGAATTCATTGTCTAGGTGGTCCGAAGCCTGTTTGGCACCCAAGGGGTCAGAATCATTATAGAGTCCCGAAAATGTGGGTGATTTGGACCATGCATTTAAGATAAATTCAAACTGCCTGCTGATGTGTCCTGCTAGACATATAAAATGCAGTCCTCTAAATACGCCATCATCACTTGCCGCCATCAGTTTCTCTGGTTCCATCGATGGATCTAGCGGTTTGCCAAAAGACCTGCCTCTGCGCAAGATTTGATGTTTTCTGATCATTTCAACGGATACTTCTTTACGTTTTTCGTTGAGCTTTAAATTTGTGGATTGAGACCTCTCTGTCAACAGAAAATCTCTAGGGTTATTACGTCTTATGTGCGCGCCGAAGGGGCACTTCATGCCTTCTGGATCTTCTTTCCAGTAGCCAAAGTTATTCTCTGTACTCGGATTAGTGTCTATTTCTTCGCTTGACAGTACCAATGGAGCTCCTTCTGGCCATCGTCCAACCATTTTTGCGCCTAGTTTTATGGCTGCTTCTTCGTTCGTGTTTGCAGGTTCTTTGGAGTTTTCCTTAAGATATTTCCAAAAACCAGGAACGTCTTGGGTCATTTGTCTGTAAATAAGATAAGTCCCATTTTTACCCAGATCTTTGTGTTCATTGCTTTTGATGTATATAGGTAAAATATTTTCCGGGTCTTCTGATAAGGGAACAAGTGGACTCGATGTATAGTTTTCATATTCGTTTTCGTAGCCCAAAATGAATTCTCCTGCTTTGATGACAGGCTTTTCTTGCTCGGAATAATTCTTCAGTCCCTCGATAAAGGGTTTGGAGATGCCGTCTCTAAATCCAAAGTGTTCTTTGGCTCTAGGGATAGTTTCAGTTTCTTGTGTTTTTATTAAATAGATGCCGTATTGTTTAAATGCATTTATGTGTAAAGCACACAGTTGGTCGAGATTACTGGGCGTATTGGCATAGCAAAGAAGTAAAAGATCCACTCGGCCGTTATTGGGACCGCCCCATTGCCATTGGGCGGGAGCATTTAGGTGTGTATCTCCAAGGATATGTGCTCGAGTAGGTTCTTGCATACCTTCTAGAAACTCGCGTTGGAAAGAAGCAAGCACGGATGGGGGCAATTGTAGTGCGTGAAGCCCACTCGCTGTAAAAGCTATATGCAGTGCGGTGTGTTCGGGTTTATTAGCCGCAGTGGTGATCTGGCCCAGTATAGATGCAAGATATTGTTTTGCACTGGTGGCGTCATTTATTTGTAGCAAAAGAAATTTTGCCTCGGGTAACTTTTCATAACCTCTTACGATCAGCCCCTGCATGTCTTCAAGTTCAAGTGTAGTATTCATAATGGTTACAGTAGTTTTAGCCAATTTTTAGAATCGTTTTCGTTCATATTACCATTCAGCCCCAAGTAGATCTTGCGGTTGTTGATGATATTGTCAATACTCAAATGTTGATAAGGCCAATACCAAAGCTGTATGGGGTGATCCATGAGGTGTACATCATTAATGAAACCTTCTGGATTAGTAATCGCTCCTTCGTTACGTGCCCATTTGGTGAGAGGATAACCTTCGCCTTGGCCATAGATCAAATTGATGCTACGTGCTCTTTTTTTAGAATCAATAAAGTCCCTCACATAAGACTCTGATAAGTTTCCGAAATTAGAATTGAAGATAAATCTTTTCCCACCGTCCATCCGAAGCCATCGGGCAGAGGCGACTGTTGGTATATAGAGAAACCCTCGAGCTATAGTGGCCAATCGTAACACAATGAACTGGAAAACAGGTCGAATCCAGCCTTTTTTGAGAGGACCACCTACAGTCATTTTGTTGATCACTGGATAAGTCTGTGTTTCAAATATCTTCCTAACCTTTTCATCAGGCTGACGGGGTGCCACAAAATGCTGCTTTTTTTCATTGATCCTAAAGCTCACTATTATAAATGCCAGAAAGGCAATTATGATACCCAAGTTCATCGTAAGTCCAATGATTAAAGAACTGTTTGTCAGTTTGCCAAAGCCGTATGAGGCTCCCAAAAGACCACCAATGAAGAGCAATAAAAATCTAACCAATGAGCCATACAGTGCCCACCAATCGAAAAAGGTTCTTTTCCATACTTTTTGAGTCCACTGGAATCTGGGCTCATTTTTTACGGCTTCTTGTATCTTCGTGTGTAACTCTATTCCACTAAGCTTGTAGAATCCAGCCTTTGTTTGTTCTTGATCTATAATGGATTCTATAAATGTCCTGAGTTGATCTTCCCTTTCGATGTCCGTATGCGTAATGTATTGCATACCAGTATAAAAAGTGTCTGGATGCCGATGTTTTTTCATGTATTTCAACAGTCCAGTATCACTTGTGAGGGCTTCAGTAGGGAAATCTTTGCAGTTGATAAACAGCTCTCGTAATCCTTCTTTGCAGTTTGTGACAAGCTCATTTAGGTGTGTTTTTAAAGGGCCGGAATAGGTGCTGAGAAACAAGAGAGATGCAGGGAGTGTTTCGCCATGGTAGTCTTGTTGTGGTATTATAAGGCTTGACACAAAGAGGGTGGTGCTGCATTTGGCCAGCGGGAGTTTGTTGTTAACACCCGTGTTGGAGTTCAAGGCTTCTAAGGTGTCAATTACCTTTTGTTCATGGCCTGGGATAACCTTAGCGACAAATGAGTAACCTGCGTGAGTGGTATACATGGTCTGTAAAGATTAGAATTTTATGAATTCTTTAAAAAGTGAATTGTAAACAATGGTTTAAATGTAAGCTTAAGTATTGTGCACCAAGTTCGATAATACAAGAATTTGGTGCAGAGTTTAAACTGAAACACTGTTGAATAATATGCTTTTCATGCAATGAGCTGATCTGGCACATTGGGTCTGTAGTCCGACAGTTTTATGGCGTCTAAAAATCCATTGGAGAAGAGATCCGCCATATCTTTAGAGAGCAGCGCCGAGCGGTAATTTTTCCAAGTATCATCCTTGTCGCCATACATATAGTCTATCAGTCCTGGGAAATCCCAAGCTGCGTTCTTGCCCCAGTGGAAAGTAAACTTGATTCCAGCTGCCATAAAAGTCTCGATGATTTTTCGGTTAAATTCATCAAGGCTGATCATGTTTTGATTGCCCTCCCAAAGAATTCCATCCATTTCTAAGATGCAGGTAATGGGGAATCGCGTAAATGCCAGAGTAGCCTCGGAAGCCTTTACGAAGCGCATGGCAACTGCCCCAGGCACAGGTCCCACATCGTTGATGAGCTTAAGGAAAGTGTCTAAGGCTCTACGTGAATCAGTATGGTCTACACCCATGGTTACGGCAAAGGCGGGTCCCTTGTGTGTAGAGTCCCAGAATATTTCACCGATGGTACCCTCCATTTCGACATCCAATTCCGGGAAGATAGAGCCCTTTAGCGACGCCATCATTTTAGGGATTATTCTATTGTGCTTTGCAGCAAATATGGCGATCCAAGTGGATAAATCTTTATAAACAGCGTTTTTGATAATCGGAATAGGGTCAGGGTAGTCTGATCTGTAAGGTTTTTTATAGATAATTTCTGTTACATAATCTTCCTTATCGTTATAGGGATTGATGTAAACCTTATAATGGTATGGTCTCAACCCTTTACCATTAGCATCAAGTTCTGATGGGATTTTGAAATCGGAGTTTGCAAAGTCTAAAGTTTCAGCGAGTCGTACAGCTTGTTCTTTCTTGATCCGTCGGGTATAACGTTTTAATAGATAGCGATCTTCCGTATCAATGACTACGCCATGAATGAACCCAAATGCCCCCATACTTACCACGGCAGCGTTAAACAGACCATCGTTTCTGATCACCCTTGATTGTATCGTTTTTGCAAATTCGTCATTGAGTGCTGGCCTTGAACTGCGTTCTATATATACGCTGTCCTTTGGCCCTGGTCCGATGATCAGATTCAAGCCGACTACGAAGTCCTGAACAGCACCAAAGTCAAAAGCAGCACCATGGATTCCTGTGGAGATACCTCCTGCTATGGTTTGTCCATTGCTGGCGCCGCTGGCTTTGAGTGATTTTCCATTCTTATGTAAATATTCTGAAATTTCCTTAATAGTATTGCCACATTGGAAAAAGAATAAATAACCTGGTTTATATTGAGAAGAAAGATGTAAGTCTCCTTGTCCTATGGGAAGTTTTAAATTCATAAGACCATTGTAGTGCATACGGTCTTTTTGATGCGCCACATTAGATAACGACCATGCAGAGCCATAAGCCCTAAAACGCTCGTTGTGGTCTTTGCTATCTTGAATGAGGCGTTTAATTTCCTTAGCAGCATCATTATACCTATCTACTGGCGAAGGCATATTGTCTTTGCTCTCTAGTCTGGTATTAAACACTATTTTTGTAGGGAATGGGCCATTGTTGTGAAAAGTATCCCAATTATTTACGAAGTTAGTCTGAGTATTTGCCATGTTATTATTGTTTAGTCGTTACGTT
>CAMFLX010000266.1 GCA_945957555.1 uncultured Cytophagales bacterium | reverse complement strand
AATAGACATGTATCAAAAAGCTTTGAATGGTTTTCAGGTGGTTTATGCCAAAAGGAGATCAAGAAAAGGTGAAAGTCCTTTTAAATTGTTTACAGCCAAAATGTTTTATAGGCTTTTAGATTCGATCACCTCTATTAAAATTCCACTAGATACTGGCGATTTTAGAATTATGCACCGAAGTGTCGTAGAAGTGGTGAAGAATATGCCAGAAAAAAATAAGTTTTTAAGGGGTCAAATTGCTTGGGTAGGGTTTAATCAGACTTATATTGAGTACGACAGAGATTCTAGAACTTATGGAGAAACTGGCTACCCTCTGAAAAAGATGTTGAAGTTTGCAATGGATGGTATTACGTCATTTTCAACTTTTCCATTAAAACTTGCAACATGGATGGGTTTTGTGGTTGGTTTAGTAGCTTTCTTACTTATAATTTATGCGTTATATTCAAAGTTTATATTAAAGGATTATCAAAGTGGATGGACCTCATTGATAATAAGTATTTTATTTTTGGGCGGGGTGCAGCTTATGTGTCTGGGGATTATAGGTGAATATGTTAGTCGTATTTTCGATAACGTTAAAGACCGTCCATTATATATTATTCGAGATAAAAATTTTTAGGCATTTTTATCATCTATCCACTTCCCCCATCACCAAATCGAGTGAACCGACAATAGCGATCATATCCGAAAGAAGGATATTTTTGGATATTTCAGGTAATACTGAGAGATTAACAAAACAGGAAGATCGGGCCTTGCATCTAAATGGTTTGTCGGATTTTTCTTCTGGATCTGTTCTGAAGTAGAATCCAAGTTCTCCTTTTGGTGTTTCTGCCCTACAATAGAAGTCCATATTTTTAGGTCTTATTTTTTTAGGTAAAAGGGCTTGTGGATCGAATGTGTTGTCCCTTTTATGTTCTTTTGTGAGTTTCACGAGACATTGTTCTATGATTTTTAAACTTTCATTACATTCTAGTACACGCACATAGTTGCGATCCCAGCAATCTCCCAATGAGCCAACAAGGCCTTGTCCTACAGGTATGTCAAATTCTATTTCAGGATATACAGAGTATGTATCTACTTTTCTAAGGTCGTATTTGAGTCCTGAACCTCTTAGCACAGGACCAGTACATCCAAAGTCAATGGCTGTAGTGAGAGGTAGTATCCCCACATTAGCAGTTCTATTAATAAATATACTGTTTTCGATTACTAGTTGACGTAATTCCTTAAGTTTAGGTTTTAGATAGTTTGCAAATTCTAAGCAACGCTCCTCAAAATTAATCGGTAGATCATAGTATAGGCCGCCAATCCAAATATAGTTATAAAGCATTCTTGCACCACAAAGCCATTCCAATAATCTCAGAATGTGTTCTCTGTCTCGCATAACCCACAGAAAGGGTGTAAATGCACCAATATCCATTGCATAAGTACCAATGGCAATGAAGTGTGAGGCAATCCTGTTAAGTTCCGCAACTAAAACTCTAATGTATTCAATTCTTTTAGGTAAAGTACCTTCGATCCCAAGCATTTTTTCAACCCCAAGCGCATAAACATGTTCATTGTTCATTGCTGCTACATAGTCCATTCTGTCTACATAGGGGATAATCTGGTTATATGCAAGAGCTTCTGCGTGCTTTTCAAAGCATCGGTGCAAATAGCCAATATGTGGCACTACTTCTTTTATGAATTCTCCATCGGTAATTACTTCAAGACGCAATACCCCATGTGTCGAAGGGTGCTGTGGCCCAATATTCAAGATCATCTCCTCTGTCCTCAATTGCTCCACATCGTATTTTGTAGGCTCTGAGTCTCTGAGATTAGTGTATGAATATTGATATTGTATTTTATTGATTACCGACACTTTTTAATGTTTAAATTATACTAGGGCAATGCAAGAAATTTCAACATTAACGTCACGTGGTAATCTTGCAACTTCTACTGTTTCTCTTGCCGGGGCAGTTTCAGAATCAAAATATTGGCCATATACACCATTGATTGCATTGAAATTGTTCAAATCTTTAACAAAAATTGAAGATTTAACAACTTTTGAAAAATCAGTACCAGCCTCCTCTAAAATAGCTTTGAGATTTTTCATCACTTGATGAGTTTCGTCAATAATATTGCCATTTACAAGCTCTCCATTGGATGGGTTAAAACACACTTGCCCTGATACGAAAAGCATTCCGTTTACTTTTACTGCTTGGCTATATGGCCCAATAGGAGCGGGCGCATTTTTACTGTTTATAATTTGTTTTGACATGATTTTTTAATTTTTTCAAAAGTATGGAAAAAATATGTGATGACCATGTTTTTGCCTAAAAGTTAAGAAGTATTATGATTTGTAAATATTGATTTGTCGTTGCTAAGTTTAATAGCAAAACCATCTACATCTAAGTCCTTTATTAGTGTTCAATTCTATTCCAGGCAATGGTATTTTAAGGTAAGCAGTAATATAAAATAGGTTATCTATCCATTTTGTATTTGTTTTCAGTCTGCTGAAATCAATATCAAAAGAAATATACCACCTACTGGCTCTAGTGATATGACTCATATTGTGTATTTCTCCCTGGTTGTCTGTCCATACATTATCATGGCCACCGAGAAGTCCATCGCCTCCATAACCTAAACTCAGCATGAACCATGATGGAATAAATTTTAGTTTGGTAAGTTCTTTAAGGTTAAATGAAACCCAATAGGTCTGTCCATTATAGTCCTTAAAATATCTGCTCCAAAAGCTATTCCCCAACATGTTTGGTCGTAGTGCTGCATAGTCGGTCAGTGAGAAGTTGAATTTATTGGAAATAATAATTCGTTTGAAGAGATAATATTGTATAACGACTAGTCCTGCACCAGTTGCATTTGCGATAAGGTCATAAATTGAAGCACCGTAGTCGTCGGCAAATCCGTCAAAAATTTCGTAGCTGGATTGCATACAAAATGCGATTAAGAAACTGAATAAATGGTTTTTGTGACCCTTTATCCCACACCAATTGAATAAATTTACTGCAAGTCTACATTCTGTAAAGGCTATATAAGCATGACCAAATTTGTCACAAAACCGCCATTCCTTACTATCATCAAACCAATGAAATGCAATGTTGTTGTTGTGGGAATACCATATCGTAATTAGGGCAATGAGTATAGTAAAGTAAACAGTAAAAGCCGATCCTAAAAAAAGACAAACTTTTAGGATATTAATTTTTTCAGATGGTTTTATAAATTCTAATACTGAATAATGCAGTTGTGAGAGTGCTCTCAAAATGTTATAAGATTTGTATTTCAGACAGCTTCAGAGTCTATTTGCTTAATGATATCTAATTTCTCGTAAATGGAATTGGCGCTTATGTATTCGGGAAGTATCAATTTCATTTTGGAGATGATTTTGTAATTGTCTTGGGTTGCGAAGAGGAAAATGAGTTCCGAAATTTCTTTGGAGATATCATCAAATACATATTCAATAACTTTTGCCTTCATGATCTTATTATGGTGTGTTGGAATAGTATTTTCTTGATTGTTTAACAACTCTTCATAGAGTTTTTCTCCTGGACGCAGTCCTGTAAAAATGAGTTGTATGTCCTTTCCTAGAGTAAGTCCAGAGAGTTTTACCATTTTCTTGGCCAGATCTACGATCTTAACAGATTTGCCCATGTCAAATATAAATATTTCACCGCCATTGCCCATTACACCTGCCTCTAAGACAAGTTGTACAGCTTCAGGGATGGTCATGAAGTATCTTGTGATTTCAGGGTGAGTAATAGTTATAGGTCCACCTTCAGCAATTTGTTTGTTGAATCGAGGAATGACACTGCCATTGGAGCCAAGTACGTTTCCAAATCTTGTGGTTACAAATTTAGTCTTTTTATTCACAGAGCTGTTTCCGAGAGATTGGATGTAAATCTCTGCAATTCGTTTGGATGCACCCATGACGTTAGTCGGATTTACCGCTTTGTCAGTCGAGATCATTACGAATTTTTCGGTTTCGTGTTCGACCGCCAAGTCAGCCAATATTTTTGTGCCTTTAACGTTACAGAGTAGTGCTTCTGTAGGGTTTTCTTCAATCATTGGTACATGCTTATATGCTGCAGCATGAAATACAACGTTGGGCTTGTATTTAGAAAAGACCCTTCTTAGCCTTTCGATATTTCTAATATCCCCAAGAACCACTTCATAATTCACTTTAATGGATGCCTCGGCGAATTCAAGATTGAGGTCATGTAGTGCTGTTTCATTTTGGTCTAGCAATACAAGAAGTGAGGGTTTGAATTCAGAGATTTGTCTAGCGATCTCACTACCGATTGAGCCAGCAGCACCAGTTACTAAGATGACTTTGTCGTCTATATAAGTACCTATTTCTTTGTTGTCAATCTTAATGGCATCCCTGCCAAGGATATCATCGATTTTTATGTCTTTAATTTGGTTAATGTTAAGTTCTCCATTAATCCATTTTTGCACAGGAGGGATGGTCCTTACCCTTGTACCCAGTTGCAAACACATATCAACAATCTCCTGTTTCCTTTCTTTGGAAATGAATGGGTTTGCGATGATAATTTCTTCTGCTTTTTTCGCTGTGATAAGATATTCGATGTGTTTGTTAGTCTCATAAATAAGTACACCTTCTATCATTTTTTTGCTTTTAGAGATATCATCATCTAAAAATGCTACAACTTGATGTGTAGTGTTGGAATATTGTGTTAATGTTCTTTTTGTGATGACCCCTGCTTCTCCAGCTCCGTAAATAATGACATTTTTCTTTTTGGCATTTTGTTGTCTGTATTCGAAATATGTAATTTTTGAAATAATCCTAAATGATGCCATCATAAATACTGAAAATACAAAATCAAGGATAAGTACAGAGAAATGCAACATGGTTTTTGTTTGCATATAGTAGTACCCCAAGTTTATAAATATGAGGAAGGCGCTACTCCATCCTATAGATTTCACAATTCTTTTGGCATCTTCCGTACTGGTAAATCTGATGATCCCAGAATAGGGTCTAAAAATATTAAAGAAAAATAATTTTACCAGCATAGTAGCTGTAATGGTTAGTAAGAGATCGTCTAATTCTCCAGGAGGAATACTGAAATTAAATATGATTAGGAAAGAAATGAGGACTGATATATTGCAGAGTACTAAGTCAATAAATAGTACTTGCATTCGAGTGATTGGCGCGTTGAAAATTTTATTTAAATCCATAGCAAACAAATTATGGCAAACGAAATGCCACAGCTTTCGTTTGCCTGAAAGAATTTTTAAATACTTAATATTTCAACTTCTTGGACTATTTTTTTGACGAGTCCTTGAAGTACTTTGCCTGGTCCACACTCAATGAAACTTGTTGCACCGTCCGCTACCATGTTTTGAGTGGATTGGGTCCATTTAACTGGTGCGGTCAATTGGGATATCAAATTGTTTTTAATAGTTTCAACGTCAGTTGAAGGTTTAGCGTTTACATTTTGATATATAGGACATCTCGGCGCATTAAAAGTAGTATTTTTTATGGCATTTTCCAAATTTTGTCTTGCAGGCTCCATAAGAGGAGAATGGAACGCACCACCAACAGGTAGAGGAAGGGCTCTTTTGGCTCCAGCAGCCTTAAGTTGTTCGCATGCAATTTCTATGCCTTTTACAGAGCCAGATATTACAATTTGGCCAGGACAGTTGTAGTTTGCTGCAACTACAATTTCAGTTTTGGAGATTTCTGTACAGATTTTTTCAACAATCTCGTCTGCTAGCCCCAAAACTGCTGCCATAGATGAAGGCTCAAGTTCACAGGCCTTTTGCATTGCTTGAGCTCTTTGAGAAACTAATTGTAATCCATCTTCAAATGTAAGTGCATTAGATGACACTAAAGCTGAAAATTCTCCCAAACTATGACCAGCAACCATATCGGGCGTGAAGTTCTCTGAGATTGTTGCTAATATTACAGAATGCAAGAAAATTGCAGGTTGGGTGACTTTCGTTTGTTTTAATTCTTCATCAGTTCCTGAAAACATGATGTCTGAAATTCTGAATCCTAGGATTTCGTTTGCTTTTTCAAACATTTCTTTTGCCTTTGCATTGTTTTCGTATAGGTCTTTACCCATACCAACAAACTGAGAACCTTGCCCTGGAAATACGTACGCTTTTTTCATCGATTGAATTTAATAATGCACGCAAATTTATAAAATTTAAGTGAATATCTTAAAGATGCGTGAAAAGGAGCGAAGCTATTGAGTCATGTTAATACTAAAGGTTCAATTTTTTTTAGTATTACTATTTTTTGCTTTTGGTACTTAGTATTAAATCTCCACCTATTTGTTAACTCAAAAAGAGTATAAACTCAAATTGAAATCATAAGAGCACAAAAGCGCCCCAAAATAAAGGTTCTGGGTACTTAAGTTTAAGCTCTTTTTGAGCCTTGATTAACGAAAGATTTTTGTTTCCTGTTTTGAGCCACTCTCTATAAAAAATACTAATGAGTTGTTGGGTAGCTTCATCACTTACTTTCCAAAGAGACATGATTACCGATTCTGCACCAGCTACTTGAATGGCTCATTGTAGAACATACACCCCTTCGCCAGCTTTTGATTCCCCTTAGCCTGTTTCACAAGCACTTA
>CAMFLX010000265.1 GCA_945957555.1 uncultured Cytophagales bacterium | reverse complement strand
CACTTGCAGTAGGCAATCATCCTATTACAGTAATAGAGTCTGTGACGGGCTGTGTATCTGATACCTCAGACGCCTTAGTGGTTACCGTACAGCCTCAAGTAAATGTGAATGATCCAATTATTAAAGTAAGTGCAGATACCTCTTGTACTGACACTTCTGTAACGGTTACAATTTCTAAAACGCAGAAAGATGTTGAGTATACATTGTTTGCATCCTATAACAAAGGTGCCCTTGTGAAATTGGCATCAAAAACATCTAATGGAATCGATGATCTACTGTTTGGTCCTTTTGGTAATTTAAAGGCAGGGTCTTATATTTTCTCTGCAAAGGCTAAGAACTCTGGTTGCGACTCTATTGCGATCTTGAGTACAGACACATTGTTGGTAAATCCTCAGCCAGATCCGCTGATCAGTGTTGCCAATAATTCACCGATTTGTGTGGATGGTACGAATAATTTTGTAGAGCTTAAGATCTCCGATAACAACACAAGTGTAACTTACACTTACGATGTATACAGAGTGAAATCAGCAACGGATTCATTAATAGGTTCTACCTCTAATGATGTGTTCAGACATGGTCCTTATACAAAAGCAGGAAAGGATACCTTAGCGCTTATTGCTAAGATTGCCGGATGTAAGCCTGTAAGATTGACTGAGGTAGAAGCTATTGTGATCAACAAGTTGCCGAATTTGAATCTAGTGTCTGATACAGTATCAGTTTGTTATCCATCTGATGCTATTGTTCCACTATACGGAGCAGATTCTACTTGGAAGTATTTTGCAACGGTGGGAAGTTTCTCAACTGCTTCTCAGAAGGGCAAGGATACTTTGGATTTTGCGATTACCTCTGGTATGAAAACGGGCTTCAATAAAGTAGATTTCTTTGTAAATGGCACAGGAACAGGTTGTGCAACCACACAAGTAGGAGTAGGCGGGATCTATGCGATCGACAGCATTTATGCATTGTCTGGCGATGGCGTGATCTGTAGAGATTCTTCTGCGGTATATTCATTACCAAGTAATATTGCTGGTGTGTCAGGTTTTGAGTTTTCGGTGGTACCAGATACTATTAAATTCACGAAACTGTCAAACTATAGCATCAAAGTGAAGTGGACATCCAAAGCAGATACAGCATTTGTCATCGCTAAACCAATTGTAACCGGCGGTGTGTGTGATAAGTACTCAGATACTTTAATGGTACGTTTGTTTGATTCTTATAATAAAGGTGCTGGATTTGTATACAGAGATTCGGTGGTTTGTGTAGGTACTATAGATACTATTAGTATAAGAAACCTGAAGGGGGGTATTGCCCACTACGTAGTTGATTCCACGATCTATAAAGGCAAAATCGTAAAAAAATACGAACAAGATAAATATATTGTGCAATATAATACTGTAGGTACAGTATACCATAAGTATATCATTGAGAGTCCTTGTACCGGGAAAGATTCTATTATGTTAAAGATTACTGTATTACCGTATCCGGAAGTAAATGCAGGCAACTATCCTGTATTGGATATGAAGTACTACCCAAGAGAAGTGGTGTTAGATGGTAGCAGCAGCAGTAAGGGCAAGTTTACATATAAGTGGACGATGAATCCACCAACAAATATCAATAATAGTAACTCTATCATGGCTAGTTTCGTACCAGAACAAACGAAGCAGGTGGCTTATCTTACTGTAGCGAATGAATACATGGGCATGTGCCCGGTAACTGACTCTGCGGCTATTGTGATAGATCTTGGTATTTTTATTCCTAACGTGTTTACGCCTAACAACGATGGTGATCACGACACTTGGGAGTTGCAAAACATAAATGCATTTTATCCAAATGTAAGCGTTGATGTTTACAGCAAGTGGGGAACACTAGTGTTTAGCTCAAGTGGCTATCCATCAGCATGGGATGGTTCTAGAAATGGCAAAGAAGTTCCTGCAGCCACGTATTACTACGTTATAGATTTGAAAAAACCAGGCTTTAAGCCAGTGGCAGGTTCAGTAACTATTATCCGTTAATCATATAAAAAACGATTACACAATCATGAAAAACAATATAAGCAGGAAATTAATAGGATGCATAAGCGGCTTGCTTGCTTTAAACAACACGATGGCTCAGCAACAGGGTCAGTATAGTATGTATATGGTGAATCAGTATATTGCCAACCCTGCAGTAGCAGGTACGGAAGACTATATTGATTTGAAAGCGGGTTTTAGATCTCAATGGGTAGGTTTGAAAGATGCACCGCAAAGCTATTACGTTACGGCGCATGGGCCTACAGGTAAAAACATTAACCATAAGCAATACGATGATGTAAAGCCTTTGGCTTGGCATAGTTTGGGTGCTACATTTACAGGAGAGAATACTGGGCCTGTAAATAAGAACTCGATTTTTGGTACGTATGCCTATCATATTCCATTGTCTACAACTTTAAACTTGTCATTGGGTTTGTCTGCTGGGGTACAACAGTATCGTGTAAAAGCTGCTGATTTAAACTATGACCCACAAGGCAATTTAGATAAGGCTACTTCATCCAATACCTCAGTGGTATCGCCAGACGGAAACGCAGGACTATGGTTGTACAATAAGAACATGTACATTGGTGTGTCGTCCATGCAGATTTTCAATAAGAAGATCGATTTGGCTTCCAATGCTGATGCCGCATCTAGGTTGAATAGACACTTTTTCGCAACAGCAGGTTACAAGATCAAGCTGGATAGCAACTGGGCTTTGGTGCCTTCGTTAATGTTCAAGGCGGTATCGCCTACGCCAGCCCAAATAGACTTGAACTGCAAAGTAAGATTTAAAGATATGTTCTGGGGTGGTGTATCGTGGAGAAATAAAGATGCCTTTGTGTTTATCATAGGAATGACCTTGGAGCAGAAGTTTGATATTGGTTATTCGTACGACCGTACTACAAGCAAGATAGGAAACTTTTCCAGTGGTTCACATGAGATCGTGGTGGGCATGAGAGTACCACACTTAAGACATAAACCTGCTCCAGCCCAGTTCTGGTAAGCATAGAGAGCAACAGCAATGTTGCTCTTTTTTTTGGCACAATTTACAAGTCTGCCGTCTAATAGGTATACACTTTAATTTTTTGATATGAAAAAACAGATACTCATCACGCTTTTAGCTTTTCTGGGTTTGGCAAAGGCTCAGAACTATGAACTTAAGGTTGGACGTAATCCATTGCTCATAGAAGAATCGGACTCAACGTATTTTATTTCTAATCAGGATAAACCTTATGAATACATCCATAGATATCATAAGGACGGTCGCTATTTGGGAAATGTATTCGGTACTTATATCTCACCCTCAAAGGTGTCTCTTGCTAAAGGGCCGAATGGCGATTTATATTACTTTGGGATCGTAGAGCCTGGCTGTACAGACATGATTGTATATCAAAATTGGTTTATGTCATTAGGGAACAAAGTTAGAGGCATAACGGAATATTCTGACGGAGGCTTGGACGAGCCTTTTGTATGGGTTAAGAATGATTTGTTGTATTTAGGTACGGGCGATTATATTAAAAAGTATCAACTTCTGAACGATGAGTATCAAATTATAGATTCGACTCAAGGATCTTTTAACTCCATTAGATTAGATAAAGACTCTAATCGCATTGTATGTGCCGGTACAAATGGAAAGCTTCTCGTTCTCAATGAAGATTTGGATACTTTGGAAATGAAGAGTTATTCGGCAAACCATCTTTTGTTGAATAAGAATTATTACTACTTGTTGAATACTACCTCACATACCATCATTCGTATGACTAGGGAAATGCAGGTATTAGATTCATTAAAGAATGTGGATTTAAGATTCATTCATAAAAACACGGAAGGCTTTGAATATATTTATAATAAACCATTGCTCAATGATTCACTATTGATTATTGCCAATGATCGAAAAATCTCTATTTATGATACTGCTTTGGTGCTCAAAAGGGAAATCGTAGATACGGCCAGTCGCAGCGGCGCACAGTTTTCCTTGTATAAAAATCAGTTGTTGGTGTTACGCGATGAGCATATAAAGTCTTTTGACTTAAAGGGAAAACCTAGCTATGGCAAAAATATCAAGATTTCTGATTTGAAAATATTGAACTTAGAAGTTAGTGTTGTTCCTGGATTGTCTTCTGGTCAATACTTTTTAAAGGATGCGACACATCAAAGTACAGTGACACTTACTAATGTGGGGCAGGAAGAAATCGATAGCGTTTCTATCTTATTACAATGGATAGAGAAGAATCCTATTTCTGGACCTTGTGAATCGTATGTTCATAATAAGATTGTTGTGAAGTCAGACTTGAACTTGGGAGTAGGAGATTCTATCACAGTAGATTTGGGTACGATAACTAAAAGTTATTTTGGAGGCCTGAGCTCCCCCTCGTTTCCGACCAGTGTTCAGTATTCTCAATGTGCGAGTGTTTCCTTTGCACCAGACAACCATATAGATGCTGATCATAATGATAACGAAACCTGTACTTCTGTACTGGTACTGGTAACCGACATTAACGACAGGAATTTATCAGTTTCTCAAGAAGTATATCCGAACCCTTGTGAGGATGTAGTGAACTTACTAAATCCTTCAATTAATTCTTATGAAGTCTATACACCTACAGGGAATTTATTGCGTTCGGGGTTGGTAAGCAATACCAGTATCAACGTAAGTACATTGCTGCAAGGCTTGTATGTATTAAAGCTCCATAATATAAATGGTGAGCAGTCCGTAGTGAAAATAGTAAAAAAGTAAATAAGGGTTTGTTTGGGGAGGAGAGCACTGCCTTTCAAAAGCAGTGCTCTTTAGTTTTATGGAGTAGCTTACAGCGGAGAAAAAATCTCCAATAGGTTGCCATCTGGATCCCTGAAGTGTGCAATCTTAATACCCCAATCGGGCATGTCAGAAGGATGGTTCACGAACTCCACACCATTGGCCAGCAATTTTTGATATGTCTTTTCAAGATCTTCGACCTCAAATATGATCGCGAAATTATCCATGCCTTCGGTTTTATGGAGATTAGAAGTATTTTTTACGGCTTGAGCCATGAGGTCAGCACGAAATATGCCCAATGAAATACCCTCACCAACTTTAAAGCTTGCGTAGGCTTCGCCCAACTTACCAAAGGTGCATTCTAGTCCTAAAACGTCCTTGTAAAAAATATAACATTGGTCATAGTTGGCGACCAATAGCCTAACGTTGTTAAATTTCATGAAAATGATTTTTTAATGAATATACTGTTATTGTATATGTGAAGCAAGTTCTCAAATACGTATTTTTCGAGAGCAAACATCCTCTGGATTTTTGCCAGTTTTATCCCTTCTTCCAATAATAATGAAGTATAAATTCTCAGTCGCTTAAGTTTTGATTTGAGGATGTTATGGACCTAGAAATAATTGTTGGTTCAATCTATAATTCATTAAAATAATAGACAATATCCGAGAAAAAATCATTATTTTTACAAATTGAAATGGGGTGAATAATATGTTTTTCCCTTTATACAATATACTTTTAAAATATGAGTGATCAAGCACAAGAGCTAAGTAACAAGGATTATTCCGCAGATAGTATTCAGGTATTAGAAGGGTTGTCGGCAGTACGTAAGCGTCCTGCTATGTACATAGGTGATATTGGGATTAAAGGATTGCACCATTTGATCTGGGAGGTAGTGGATAACTCCATAGATGAGGCATTGGCTGGGCATTGCGATTTGATTAAAGTTGCGATCAATCCTGACAACTCCATAAAAGTAGAAGATAATGGTAGGGGTATTCCTACAGGAATGCACAGTAAAGAAAATAAGTCGGCGCTGGAGGTTGTAATGACGGTATTGCACGCCGGGGGTAAGTTTGACAAAGATTCATATAAGGTTTCAGGTGGTTTGCATGGTGTGGGTGTTTCCTGCGTAAATGCACTCTCTTCGCATCTGAAAGTGAATGTATATAGAGACGGGAAAGTCTGGGAGCAGGAATATTCTTGTGGAGATCCCTTGTATCCGGTAAAGATTGTTGGAGAATCGGACAAGAGAGGCACTACAGTAGAGTTTAAACCTGACGATACTATATTTACGGTTACGGAATTCAAATATGAGACTGTGGCGGGCAGATTACGTGAGTTGGCGTACTTGAACAAAGGGATCCGTATACAACTGGTGGATTTAAGGGAAAAACTTCCTTCTGGCGAATATTTGGGTGAAGAGTTCCATTCTACAGGGGGGTTGAAGGAATTTGTGGAGTATCTTGACAGTACTAGAAATAAGCTGATTGCAGAACCTATTTATATAGAAAGTGATAAAGGGCCTATTCCTGTGGAAGTGGCTATGACTTACAATGATTCCTACAGTGAAAACGTGTTCTCGTATGTGAACAACATCAATACAATAGAGGGCGGAACGCACGTAGCAGGTTTCAGAAGGGCTTTAACGAGGACTTTAAAGGCTTATGCTGACAAATCGGGTCTTTTGGAGAAAGCAAAGGTAGAAATCACTGGCGATGACTTCCGTGAAGGATTAACGGCTGTAATTTCTGTGAAGGTTCAGGAGCCACAATTTGAAGGGCAAACTAAGACGAAATTGGGCAATAACGATGCGATGGGTTCTGTAGATCAGGTGATGGGGGAAATCCTAAACTCATGGCTCGAAGAAAACCCTAGGGAAG
>CAMFLX010000264.1 GCA_945957555.1 uncultured Cytophagales bacterium | reverse complement strand
AAAGAAGCTTGAATACCCTCTTTGAGCTTTTCTAGAATTTTTGGATCAGCATTGTTGAGGATCAAACGTGCTTCCGCTTCAATAAACTTGGCTTCGGCGTAACTTGCGAAGATAACTGGTCCAGTAGGAGTATTGAAGAAAGGGCCAATATTGGATACTCCATTATTGTTTCCCCCAGTGCGATAGCCTTTGTATTTACCTGCACTATTTGCCGCTATAAAAAAAGAACGACGAGGATCTATAGTATCTGAAGGTGCTTTGTCTGGACTGTCGCTTATCTTATTGCCATTGAGTAAGTTTGCAAATGATGCATTTACTGTTAGCCAGCCTGCACGGTTTACCGAAATTTGGTAATATGGATTTGAATTGGTAGTAGAGGTGGTAAAGTTTACCTGCAAGTCATTGGCATTAGATGCGATCCCTCTGTAAGTTCCATTTGCACCTAAATATTCAAGAGCTTTATTGGCTGCATCTGTTGCGTTGAGCTTGCTCAAATGTAGTGCATAGCGAGCCTTAAGAGTCCATGCAGCAGAAATCCATTTTTTTACATCACCTTTGTATATAACGTCGTCAGTGCTTGGTGCCAAATTGCCCGTTGCTCCAGACGTATAATTGTTGGTTGGCAAACTGAGCTCCACAATTGCGGAATCAAGTTGCTCTTGTATTGATTTGTAAATGAATTCCTGCGCATCATACTTGGGTGCTTTTGAATCCAAGCCCTTGAGTGCATCCGAATATGGGATATCTCCATAAAGATCCGTTAGGGTTCCAAATCCATAAGCAAGTAATATTTTTGCGATCCCTGCATAATATGGATTATTACCTGCTTTTGCTTTTTGTTTGATGATCGCTAAGTTGTTCAATGAGGTCGGATATATGTCGGACCAAACAACATCGTACCTTCCTGAAGTTGAAGTATAGTTCTCAAAACCTGTAGCATCGCCGTTGGCACCAGAAAACTGCTGAACGAATATATTGGAAATAGGGTTTGCATCAGCTCCTATTGAGAAGCCCAGCGAGGCTTCTGCGCCTGTCAATATTGCCGAAAGGGGCGCATTGGTTGATGCATTAGGGTTTACATTAGTTTCCCTTAATTTGCAAGATTGCAATGCGATTCCAATACTTAATGCGCAAAGTGTATTCCTAAAATATTTATTTTTAAATGTGTTCATCTCTATATCTTTTTATAAAATGTCGCCAAATGATTTTAGAAAGTAACGTTTAGATTGACCCCATAACTTTTGGTGTTTGGTGTACTCCAGAAGTCTGCACCAAATCCATTTTGCTGACCAGTACGGATGCTCAAGTCAGGGTCATTGCCAGAATAGTTTGTTTTTAATAGGAAATTGCGACCATATACCGATATGGAAGCTCTACTAGCTCCTATACTCTTAATCCATTTGCTTGGAAGTTCATATGCGATGCTAATGTCACGCAGCTTTATAAAATAAAGATCTTTTTCCACATATAAACCAGGATAGTTAAAGGTAGATCTGTACCAAGCTTGCGAAGCTACAGCAGGTATGTCGTTGGACGATCCATCGCTTGCTTTGACCCCAGAGAACACCGTGCTCTGGCCTCTGTTTTCTGTAGAAGCATCAATACCGTTAAATACCATCTGCTGGCGTGGGGAGTTTTGTAAATCAAAGCCCCAACGTGTATCCAAAAGGAACGAAAGTGTAAGACCTTTGTAAGTAAATGCGTTTCGTAAACTTGCTACTCCATCTGGGTTTGGGTCTCCAATAATGGTTGGACTAGCATTGATTAATGGATATCCATAGTTCGGGTTTGCAGAACCATTGGCCAAGGTTTTGGCATCATCTATTATGGGTTGTCCACTTGCATTACGTTTTACATCCGATCCTACTAATACGCTATAAGGTTGTCCTACCCATGCGCGGTTATCTGCCAAGGCTGCTGTACCAATACTGATGTTGTCTAAGCCTTGTGCAAGAGAGAGGACTTTGCTCACATACTTATAGTATATTAAGGATATGTCCCATGTGAAATCTTTACTTTTAATCGGAGTTGCATTCAGTGCTAACTCCACTCCTTTGTTAGACACAGAGCCAGAGTTTTGAACTGCGGCACGATAGCCAGTAGAGCTTGGCAGTGATACTGGTACGATTTGGTTGGTACTAAGATTGTCATAATACACTAAATCCAATCCTACACGATTTTTTAAGAAACGGAGCTCTGTGCCAAACTCCCATGAGCGGATGGATTCAGGCAAAAGATTAGGGTTTCCAACTGAGTTCTGTACTCCTAGAGAGGTATTTCCTAAGATCACGGCAGGATTTCCTGCGAATGGACCAGAGATTACAGATTGTAGCGAGTTTTGTGTAAGACTCAAATTGTTGTAATATGTATTCAGAGAATAAGGGTCAGAGTCGTTACCAACTCTTGCATATGTTCCGCGAAGTTTACCAAAGCTTAAGATATTACATTTGATCTTAAAGGCCTCGGTGAATATGAACGAGCCACCTGCAGATGGGAAGAACAGAGAGTTTTTTCCTTGAGGTAATGTTGACGACCAAGTATTGTTGGCAGAGAAGTTTATGTAAGCCCACTTTTTGTAGCCAATGTTTGCATTTCCATACACAGACACAAGCTTTTTATTATATATGGTTTCAAAGGCCTGAACAGTGGCCGCATTGGCTATGTTGTAGAAGAATGGGATTGTCAAGTTGTCACCACGAACGTTGTTTTGATTTCGATAGGTGTCCCAATAGTTGTGCCCAAGGTTAACCGTGAGGTCAATGTCTTTGCTGAGGTCTCTCTTTGCAGATAATATCAAATCGGTATTTACATCCCTTCTATTGAAATTGATGATATTTATAATCCCCTTACCTACACCATTGCTACCATTGGCAAATCCAGAGTTTCGTTTGTCAACATAGGTGTCAATACCTGGACGGAAAGTGGCCTTTAACCATGGTAAAATTTGATAATCGAGTTGCGTATAGGCAATGAAGCGGTTGTTCTCGTCCTTTTGAGGATTGTTGTTAAGCGACCAATATGGGCTGTTCCAGCCAACACCTCCTGAATAGTTACGAGATCCTGCCCAAGGGCTTGCAGCAGTAGGAGCGTACTGGTATGAGGATGGATCATTGGCAGGGTCTGAGGATCCGTTGGTGATGTCGAATACGTCGTTTGAGTTGATTAGAGCTCTAACCACATTGGTGCCGTAACCTCCTTGCAATGCTCGATTGTTGGCGCCATCATTAATATAGTTAACACCAGCGCTTGCCTTGAGCTTTGTACTCAGGTCGTAATCGGCATTGAACCTGACTGTAGTTCTGAAGAAATCGGTAGTAGGAATTACTCCAGTTTGATACAAACGACCAACGGAGAGATAATATCCTGCTTTGTCTAGGTTTCCAGCTATACCAGCATTGAGGTTTTGTGTAATACCTGTTTGAAAAAAATTATCAATGTTGTCAAATAACTCTATTGGCTTACCGTTTGGTGCAGAACTTTTTCCTACGATTTGTCCACCTTGGTAAAATGGACTTGTAGTGCCCGGGGCATATACAAGAGTGTCTATTAGGGCTCCCCAGCTTTCGGAAGAATTTGTACCTCCTGGTGCAATGTATTGTCCACCAAAACCATTTGAGTATTTCCTCTGGCGTGGCTGAACTCTACAGTTGATGCGATCAGCTTGTATTGAGTAGTTAAAAAATGCTGTAAACTTTTTATCAGTAAGTTTACGTCCTTTTTTTGTGTTGATGATTACCGCTCCATTAGCCGCCCTGATCCCGTAAAGGGCGGCAGCTGCTGGACCTTTTAATACAGTCATGTTCTCTATGTCTTCTTGATTGATGTCAATGAGCCTGTTTGAAGGTGTTGCCAATGAAACAGAGTTGGTCAAGTTACTTTGTAAGTCATTGGTAGAATTGTCTATCGGTACACCATCTATAATATAAATAGGGTTGTTATTGCCTAAAATAGATGAATTACCTCTGATTCTTACAATCGAGCCTCCCCCAGGTGACCCACCACTGTTGGTGACTTGTACTCCAGCAATTTTTCCGCTGAGTGCAGTGGTAAGGTTTGCTTCCCGTGCGCTTGTGATTTCCTTACCTTTGATCTCAGTAAGGGTATATTCGATCGATTTCTTGTTGGTCTCTAAACCAACTGCCGTAATGACCACATCGGAAAGACCGTCTTGAACCCTCAGAGAAATATTGAGTTCTGGTTCTATCTCGTAAATGTCGATTAGTTTTTCGCTATAGCCAGAATACAAAACCCTCAGTACAAATGGAGGTTTGGCACTTGTCGTCAATGCATAATTACCAGCCGTATCAGTGCTAACGGCGTCATTGGTGCCTTTCACTTCTATGACCGCATCAACAATGGGTTCATTAGTGATTTCATCTACAATTTTGCCCTTAATCGTGGAGGGGCCATTATTGTCTTGCGCTTGCGCAAACTGCAAACCTAGACCTAAAAAAAATGCAATAGTAGTCCGTAAAAATAAATTCATATTTTTATGTTGTTAAAAATCCAGTAATTAATCGTTCGATCTAAAAAAGTGGTGGGTACTTGTTTGTTTGACCTAATAAGTCTTTAAGACTTGGTAGGTCTTTTGTATTAATTGTTCTTCTCAATGTCTGTGAGAACACAGACATTCTTCTGTGTCTCCACAACATTTCCTCGAATTAATGATGGATGGCAACATCCTTGACACATCTAAAGCCAGTGTGTACCATTCCTGTCTCTGGCGTAGAGGAGGAGTGACCAAAGATTTTGAAACCATGGCACACTTCTGGGTCGCAAAGAAAAGAACCGCCTTTGGTGAGTTTTCGAGTAGGGGGATCGCCTGAGGCTTCTTCTGGAGTGGGGTTAATGTCGTCCAAGGTCCATTGCCAGACATTTCCTCCCATATCCGAAAGTCCAAGTGTTGTTACACCAAAGTATCCTACAGGGCTGGTGGCTTCGAATCCATCGGCCTTGGTGTTTTTGGAGGGAAAATCTCCTTGCCAAAAATTTGCCTTGAACACGGCGCCTTCTTGCATATTTTCCCCCCAAGCATAGATACTTTGGGTGCGCCCTTCAGCACTGGCAGCCCATTCCCACTCTGCAGCTGTGGGAAGTCGCTTGCCCTTCCATTTGGCATAAGCTTGAGCATCATTCCAAGATACCTGGGTTACAGGGTGATTGGCTTCTGCTCTTGTCTTCTTAGGACCAAATGGATGCCTAAAGTCCGCTCCATCAATCATTTCCCATGCATCGTGCTCAAATACAAATACTGCTGAATTGCCATAAGTTTCAGCATCTGTTTTATAGCCAGTGGCCTTTACAAAAAACTCAAAATCTTCTACGGTAACCAATTGCTTGTCAATATAATATGGTGCTATTGGTACAGACTTGCTTTCTCCACTAAAGTGATCCTTGGTATTTAAGACTCCTCCCCGCAACAAAACCATTTCAGAGGTATCTGAACTTTGTGGTTGTTCTGCACTTAGCAGTTTCGATGCAGCAATGGTTCTTATGTCTACTCTGGCAGAAGGTCTCAGGTCGCAAGATGCTTGAGACTCCTTTTTGCAAGAATTCAAGAACAATATCCCCACTGCCATCAGCCCAAAGTATGAAATTGACCTCATTAGTTTTTCGCAAATTGGTTGAAAAGATCCTTTTGTTTGGTCAAGTCATTTTGTGGAAGATTAAGAAAACCATATTCATGCAAGTATTGTTGTCCATTGGTCAATACCCAATTCACAAAATCAACATAGTGTTTGTTTGATGCATCCACTTTTTCAGGGAAAGAGATGTTGATATTGCCGACAGCGATTTCTTCTTGTTTTTCGGTCTCAAGCCTATCTACCAATAGGTCCAGATTGTCATAAATCTTTTCGGTCTCGTCTAAAGTGCCATTACTGTTTAAGTCTATGGGTATCACAGACAAACCTTCGCGTTGTTTTCTGCTTTTGAGATCGTAAATAAACCCTAAGTTGTTGTAGGTAACGCCATTACTGTCTCTCAATACAGCGTCCAATAAGTGTTTGTCATCGCCACCGATACCTTTACCTAATAGATCTTTCTGCTCATGACCATAGTTGCGTGCAAATGTTGTTGGCGCACAAGCCTGTTGTTGTCTAGTATACAGTGTGAGCTTATGGGCATGTTTGTATTTTTTCTTATCTTTTTTGTTCTCTTCGTCTTCACTAGGGTCCCATTTTTCAAAAAATAGCCTGGTAATGTCCTTCTTCTTAATGCCTGATTTGAGCCACTCGCTTAAGAGTGAATTGTTTGAATTCGCCACAGGCAGAATCGCGTATCTAGAGATGTTTACCACCTTATAGCCAGGTCTGATCTCTGCTGCAGCCAATTCATGTGCATTAATGATCAAATTAGCGCTATCGGCATTAGTCCCTCCTCTTGGATTGATCCTAAACGTAGCACTTGGATTGGACTTTTGGTACTCTGCGATCCATTTTTCTACTAATGGATAAGTGAATCTCGAGCCTGTAATGATAATTTTATTATTGTTTTGTGCTTGCAGACTACCAAGCAAAAGCAATGAACTTGATATGATAAACGTGTTGATTCTCATTGTTTTAAATTTATTTGATTGATGAAGATTGTTGAAAGTAATCATCCGCCCAGCAAGCCAGTACGCAGAGAGTACCACCACTGTCTCTTATACACATCTCCGAGCCCACGAGACGTAGAGGAATCTCG
>CAMFLX010000263.1 GCA_945957555.1 uncultured Cytophagales bacterium | reverse complement strand
TGATTGCAGAGGTGGCTAGAAAGCTGTCTGAAAATAAAAAGAAACTAGACTTTGGCTTGTATATAGTGAATTCGGTACAAGAGGAAATAGGTTTGAGAGGGGCGGAAATGATTGCGCATCATATTAAACCTCATGTCGCTATCTGTACTGATGTAACTCATGATACGCAGTCTCCATTTTATGACAAGAAGATTCAGGGCGATTTGAGCGCAGGAAAAGGTCCCGTACTTACCTATGGGCCTGCTGTACACAATAATCTATTAAATTTGATAATTGAAGAAGCAGAAAACAGTAAGATCCCTTTCCAAAGAGCCGCTGCTACTAGATCAACAGGTACAGATACAGATTCATTTGCATATTCCAATGCAGGGGTACCTTCTGCGCTCATTTCTTTGGCATTGAAATATATGCATACAACGGTTGAGATGGTTCACATTGATGATGTGCAACACATTATCGATTTGATGTATGCTTCTGTGTTGAAAATCAAGAATGGTCAAGACTTTAGATACATCAAATAATTGTCATTTGAAATCACAATATTAGGCTGCGGCTCCGCTTCACCACGAGTGGATCGGATGCCCTCTGCCCAATACATTAAGATTCATAACCATTACATTCTAATGGATTGTGGGGAAGGTGTACAATTTCAGTCGCTTAGGTTTGGTTTAAATATTCAAAAGCTCGATTATATATTTGTATCACACCTGCATGGTGACCATGTTTTTGGTCTTATAGGGTTAATTTCTACCCTCTCTATGTGGGATAGGCGGAAAAAGCTGAAGATATACTCTCCACATGGTTTAAAGAAAACTATAGATGCACAACTTGATTATAACAAAGCCCCTTTAAATTATGAACTTGATTTTGTGGAGTTGGACACCACTGAATCTCATAAAATCATAGATAATGATCATTTTGAGGTGGTTACTGTACCTCTAGAGCATGGTATTGCATGCATGGGGTATGTCGTAAAGGAAAAGCCAAGACCAAGGAACTTGATTAAAGAATATTTACACGAAGGCATGAAAATCAGTCATATTCGTACTTTGAAGAGGGGAGAAGATGTGGTGGATCATGTTGGAAAGGTCATTTATAAAAATGAGGATTTTACATTGCCAGAAAGTCCAATTTATTCTTATGCCTATCTTTCTGATACGAAGTATTTAGAAACGGTAGTCCCAATTATTGAAGGAGTGAGTGTTTTGTATCATGAAGCTACATTTTTGGAAGAACATAGATCTAGGGCCGATACCACATATCATAGCACCGTAATGGACGCTGCTATGATAGCTAAGCTGGCAAAAGTAGACAAATTGATTATCGGACACTTTTCTTCTCGTTATGAAAGTTTGGAGAAATTTATAGAGGAGGGCGAGCGTAATTTTGAAGCCATTGAGTTAGCTTTTGATGGAAAAAAAATAGTTTTAAGAGCACAATAGTTGAGTGTTATTGGTACGGAGTATTCGGTTAAAATCCTCCTTTCATATAGAAATCTAACATTTTCTCGTAAAATAAAGCTTCATATTTGAGGCGAAGTAGCTCTGTTTCAGTGTTGATAACTTTGTTTTTTTCTATTAAGAGTACAAATAGATCTGAAATCCCCGCATCGTATCTTTTCTCCATAGTAATATAATACCTCTTGTTGAAATCTAGTTGTTTGCTTGTATTTAAAAATTTCCCTAGACTGTTTTCATAATTAATTTTGATTTGGTTGAAATCTGCTTCTAGTTGCCTTTGTACTATTTGTTTGTTAAGTTCGCTAGTTTTTTGGTTAATAACCGATTTTTTGATACTTGTGTATACTGATTTGTTATTAAAGATGGGGATTTGTAATTGTAAATTCACATATTGGCTTAAGTTTTGGTCTAGTTGGTTATAAAAACCGACAGTCCTTTTATCATAAGTTTGATATGGTAGGAATACGGGGCTATTTACATCATTGTTTACAAAGCCGGTGAAATTGAATCTATTTACGGCATTTCCAAAATTTTCCTTATTTTGATTGGAGTATACTGTAGTAACGCCTGCATTAAGCACTAGTTTAGGCATTTGAGAGCCTTTTGACGCCCTGTAACTGTAGTAGGCTATACGTATGCGTTCGTTAGACTCTTTGATTTGAGGAAAATTTTCATAGGTTAATTGTGCATCTTTAATATTTAGACTCAATGATGTTGTATCAAAGTCTAGACTCAAGGTCGTGTCGTAAGGAATGTTCATTACTAAGCAAAGATTGTTTTTGGCTATTGAAATTTTACTTTTTAGATTAAGAATCGTATTTTCCTCGTTCAATTGCTGTGCTTCTAGTTGTAGTAAGTTGGCCTCAGTTGCAGTGCCATTTTTAACAAGCTTTTGTGTTTTCTCTAATTGTATTTTTGTGTTTTCTATTTGGATGTTCAGTGCTTTAAGTTGCTCGTTGTTCATTAGAATCTCAAAATACAGATTGGCGGCATTGGCACAAAGGTCGTTGATTAATTTTTCTGTAGCATAATCATTTGCTTTAATAGCGTGTTGGTTTTGTGCTATTAACCAATTGTTTTGGAGCCCATTAAATAATACCAGACTAGAGTTTAAGCTGAAATTATTACTTAATATTTGTTTCTGGACGAATTGGTTTGTAAACGGGTCGATAGATCTTCCGAAATTTATGTTTTGGGTTACAGAACCGTTTAATGACGGAATTCTATTTGCTTTCAATTGTTCAAGGGTGGCGGCATTTATATCTGAAGTATACTTTTGTCGAAGTACTTGCGGATTGTTTTTGATGATAGAATAACATTTTTCAAGACTTAGTTTTTGACTTTGACAGAAAATATTTTGTGTTAACAGTCCAAAACAAAGGAACAAGAAAAAATTAAAATTTGACATATTTAGTGTTGTGAAAAGTTTATTGACGAATGAATTCATTAAAATCTTTAATATATCCATTTTGGTCATACAAAGTTGAAGAGATGCAGAGGAGGCAAGCACCTTTGGATAGTTTTATGTTTTTCCAATATAGTTTTGGTACGTAAAGTCCTTGAGATGCTTTGTCTAAGAAATAATAAGTTTTTTGCTGTTCTTGGTCTATGATTTCGATATGAGCTGTACCGTTAATACAGATGATTACTTGTTCATCATGTCTATGCGCGTGGTTTCCTCTGGTTACCATTTCTGGTATTCCATAAATCCAATAGACTCTTTTTATGTCGAAAGGAACAGATGAGGTATCTTCTACAAAGCTTAGATATCCGGTATTGATGTTGCCATTTTGGGGGAATTCTAAAATCTTTGGCTTACTCACGTTCATGGGTGTAAATATATTTTATAAATAAAAAGTAAACAAGTCATTTTAATTTTTTGCATTGCAATCAACGATCAATTATTTTATTCCTATTTTTGAATAATAATTGTTATGTTTGAAATATGAAGGTCCTTATTTTGCTTTCAGTATTGTTTACTTGTTTAGTTTTGGAATCGTGTAGCAATACCTCTAAGCAACAAACTTGGTTGCCAAAAAAGAATCATAAACAAAAAGGGCATGCCCCACACCATAAATAATTAAACGTGTCTAGTAAGATCATTATAGCAGTAGATGGGTATTCGGCATGCGGTAAAAGTTCAACCGCCAAGATTGTTGCTCAAAGACTTAATTATTCATATATTGATACAGGGGCAATGTATCGCGCTGTAACACTGTATTTTTTACAAAACTATATATCTCTCACCAATCCAAAGGAGGTGCATAAAGCTTTGGAACATATCGATATAGATTTTGTTTTTAACGAACGAATTCATGACAGCGAAACTTTTCTTAACAATAAAAATGTTGAGTCGGAGATTCGTAAAATGTATATTTCTGAGCAAGTGAGTCCAGTAAGCGCAATTAAGGAAGTACGGTCTTTTTTGGTAGCACAACAGCAAAAACTTGGTAAAAAGGGCGGTGTAGTTATGGATGGTCGTGATATTGGCACCACAGTATTTCCATTAGCTGAGCTAAAGTTATTTTTTACGGCAGATTTTAATGTGAGGGCCCAAAGAAGGCAACAAGAGCTTCTTGAAAAGAAACAAATGGTCGAATTTGACGAAATCTTGCAGAATTTAAGACATAGAGACGAGATCGATACGACAAGGAAAGAAAGTCCTTTGGTAAAAGCTCCTGATGCTTATGTACTTGATACTACTTATTTGGCTTTTGATGACCAGGTAGACTATGTAGTAAAGCTTGCTAAAGAAGCGATTAGGCGTAAAGAAGAAGTTTTGGGTTTGACAAACAAATCTTGATTAAAAACGTTTTTGAGGTATGGAGGTTTCGATAGATAAGAATTCGGGTTACTGTTTTGGTGTCGAGTTCGCCATACAGATGGCTGAAGACGAATTGAATGAAGCAGGTAGCTTATATTGTTTAGGCGATATCGTTCATAATGCCATGGAGGTAGATAGGCTCCTCAAAAAAGGTTTGAAGATTATCAGCAAGGAGGAGTTTTTTACTTTAAGAGATTGTAAAGTTTTGATTAGGGCACATGGTGAACCTCCCGCAACCTATGAATATGCCCTTAAAAATAATATCGAATTGATTGATGCTTCTTGTCCTGTGGTTTTAAAGTTGCAAAATCGCGTCAAAGTAGCTTTTGATGATGTGGAAGCAAAAGAAGGCCAAGTGGTGATTTATGGACAAAAAGGACATGCCGAGGTATTGGGTTTGGTTGGACAGACCAGCGAAAAAGCAATTGTTGTGACTACGGAAGAAGATTTAGAGGCGGTCGATTTTTCTAAACCAATTTCCTTTTTTAGCCAAACCACTAAAAGTACAGCAGGGTTCTACAAAATGAAGGATTTGATTGCATCAAGAATGAAGGCAAGCAATCCTGATTTTCAAGAAAAGGAGTTTGACGCCAATGATTCTATCTGTAGGCAAGTCTCCAATAGAGAGCCACAGCTAGAACGATTTTCAAAGGAACACGACGTGGTTGTTTTTGTAAGTGGTAAAAAGAGCTCCAATGGAAAGGCGCTATATGGAGTCTGCAAACTTAATAACGAAAGAAGTTATTTTGTCGAAAATGAGAACGAACTAGATCGTGATTGGTTCGTTGGGGCTCAAAAGGTAGGTATAGCAGGTGCAACATCAACACCTATGTGGTTAATGGAGCAAGTTAAAGAACACATCCTCAGTTATTAACATGGAATTTACAGATAAGCAGCTTTTACATGATGAACCTTTTTTTAAAATAGAGCTATCGGCCAGTACTTCTATATTGTTTCTTACCTATAGTGGGGAGTTTGATTTTGACCGATACAAAGAATCATGTATGATGGTGATAGATTTTATGGCAAATGGGAAATGCCGCTATTTGATATCTGATCATAGGTTTATTGATGTTTTACCACGAGAAGCCCAAAAGTGGTTTACAGGAGAGATGACCCAAATTATTAAAACAAAACTAGGGAAAGATCTGGATAAACTTGTTTTTGTTGCGATTACTTCGAAGAAGGATCCCGTAAGAAATGTAGTAGCGGGTTTTCTGGCCTATATGGTTAACCTATTTATTGGAGCAAGATTTCATTATGCAAATACCTTAGAAGAAGCTTTGGCCTATTGTGATATTAAGTTAGAGAAGAGGAGCTTAGAGTAAAAAGCCCTTAGGATTCCTCTAAAAACCTAATCTTATAGTTCTTGCTTAATAAATTTATCAATTCTTGTTTGTTACTTATTTTTGCATTGATTTTAAATTCCACTTCAGCGTCAGTATAATTTTGATGGACAAGTTCAGCGTCAAAAATTTTAAGCGCTCTCATGACCTCGTTAACGGATAAATAGTCTGTAACTAAATTGATTTCTTCTTTTATCTCTACTTCAATGATTGAAGCATTGTTTATGGCATCCTCTGTGGCTGTTTTGTAAGCCTCTATAAGTCCTGGTACTCCCAGTTTAGTGCCTCCAAAAAAACGAACCACGATACAGATCACATAACAGAGTTCGGCACCTTTGAGTCTGTTCAGTATAGGTGTGCCTGCTGTGTGTGCGGGCTCACCATCGTCACTAGATTTCTGGAATGCCATGTCATGGCCCAGTATCATCCCGTAGCAGTGGTGTCGTGCATCAAAATATTTCTTTTTGTATTCTTTAAGAAGTTCTCGGCCTTGTTCTTCTGTACTGATCGGACAAAGATAAGCGAAGAATTTACTACCTTTTTCTTTGTAGATACCTTCACTTGGTTGATTTATAGTCTTATAGCTACTCAATGTTTCTTCAAATAGTCTAAAGCTTCTTTTTCGTAATACTTGTTAGAGGTGTTGTCTATGGCCAATTTGTAATAGTATTTGGCCTTTGGTATATTCTTTTCTAGATGCCAAGATCTTGCTAGGCCCATGTAGGCAATAGAGTTTAGTTCCGCAGAGTTGATATTGTTTTTGATTAAGATGGCTAATCCATCATTATAAAGTTGTTTTATTTTGGCAGTGCTCCCTCCTGTAATTTCCAATAAGTTCGCGGAAAGAATGTGGTGTGATCCTTGGTAGAAGTGCGCTTTATTGTTTTTGATGCTGTCAAGACACGCTTTTGTCACTTTTATTTCTTTCTTCATTAAGGCAATCTCGCAGAGTTTATATTGGAAAAAACTGTTCTTGGGGAACTTAAGATGAAGGGTCTGTGCATAACCAAAAGCTTTTTCGTAATCAAATTCATACTTGAAATACACATTAGCTAAAAAACCGTAAGCTTCGGCTTCGGAGAATGAAGTGTTTTTGGATGCATATTCTAACTCTTTAATGCCCAATTCCTTGTCTCCGTTTTGAAAGAAGACCATCAGTGGTTTGATCATGGGGTGACTTTCTGGGTATTGCACAGAGTAATAG
>CAMFLX010000262.1 GCA_945957555.1 uncultured Cytophagales bacterium | reverse complement strand
AACACTAAGATACATATTTTAGTGAAAATCAACAAAAAGGGCTGTCCTTACTTTTGGACAGCCTCTTTATTGTGTTTAAGCCATTTGATGAACCATTTACGATGCTTTATGGTGATTGTGTTTATTCTTTTACAAACTTTAAGACTTTTTGCTGGATTTTAACCATGTAAATACCAGCAGGCCAAGCATGGGTATCGATATGGTATTTGTCTTCAGAGGCAGTATACATCTGTCTCCCTGTTATATCGGTTACTATGATGCGTTCATTATTGGTTTTTTGTATAACTAATTCATCTTTAAATGGATTAGGGTAGGCAAATGAAGTGAATTCGAGATCGTCAACAGCATCAGGCCCACTAGGAACCAAATAGATTTTCATGTCAAATATATTGGATTCTAAACTGAGAATTTCGGCCTGATCTAAACTTGCTTTTTTGGGATAATAAGTGGTTTGGTACGAACCTGTCATAGATGGATTTGGACTTGTAACGATATAATATGTTCCATTAGGAAGTGAATCTAGGAGGAAATTACCATCGTGATCAGTTAGGGTGCTGTACTCCTTATACGTTTTGGTGTCAACTGCCTTCACCAAAGTATTGGTTAAGGATACATTAGTGGCGTATACTTTTCCAGAGATGCTAAGGGAATCTGGCCCTTTTGGAACATACCAGTTATGAAAGTAGTCTTCTAAACACGATGCGGTAGGGTAAAACCCAATATTACCTCCATTTACGCCCGTTCCTAACATAGGAGAATCGGGAGCTAATAGAGGAATCTTTGTAAATTTTGGTGCTTCTATGATGTTTCCGTATGTATCTATGTTTAAGCCTTGGGCATTGGTACTCAATGGGATTCCAGCTCCTATTATATTTCCTGGAATTTGACCACCTGAAGAGAATTGATTTTTAGTGAAGTCAAAAATAGGTGATGCTATATCGGTAGTTAATTTCATGCGGTCAAATATATTGTTTGATATATGTAGTTGATCTGATTTCCCAGAAATATTAATAGCAGTGTTTGTCTCTGCCAAATTAAATGTATTGTTACTTAATTCTAGGTAAGCCCCTTCGTTAATTATAAAAATATTGCCAGAGAGTCTGTTCATATAATTGTTTTTCCATACAATTTTTGATTGGTTTTTGATGTGCATATAAAAGGAAAACTCTAATCTTCCAAAAATCCCATTAAAATTAAAAATATTATCATACACGTTAACTTTAGAATAACTATTTTGATCAGGTTGTTGTATCAGACTTGCATCAATATCAAAATTAAAGACATTGCAATAAATATTTAATGTATTCACTTCTCCCATCGTAAATGAAAAAAAACTATTTATTTTGTTGTTGAAGATATCACTGGACCCTTTGAAGTAAGTAAATAATTTTATGAATTTCGAATTTGAGATACTGTTTGTAGTATTTGGATAGCTATAATTATTCACACTGAAATTACTCACCCTACTATCTACATATTTAATTGTAATGCTATTTAAAGCAAGTACAAAGTGTTGATCTGATTCTGAAATGATTTTAATTGAATCGGTTTTAGTACCAATCATGATCAGTTTGCCATCACCAAGTATTGAAGTACGATCAGTATTTATAGAAATAGTAACTCCTGGTTCTACTATTAGAGAATCATTACTGGGTATAGTGCAATAATCAATAATAGAATAGATGGTGTCTTTAGACCATACTCCAGATACATCCCCACTAACTTTTTTGATAACAGTATCAAGAAGCTCTATAGGATTAAGATTTGCTACGCCATTTACAAATACATTTTGAGGATAAGGAGTGGTATTGAAAGTACGTTTACTAAAGGTGACCTTATACGTTCCGGCTGCAAGCGTCTTGGAATAGTTCCCGAGGGCATCGGTATAAGTAGAGTCGGTTTTGGCAGAAGGGGAGGCGGCTGTAAATAGTACCTTGATTCCAGAGTGGTTTGTTTCTCCCATGAGTGTAGCGATTCCAGAAACCTGTGCCATAAGGCAGCTACTCAGAAACAATAAGGTGCTTAGTAGAAGTTTTTGCATTGTTGAAATGGTTAATATGATTGATGGTTTTGTATGAATCAGACGGAACGATCTGGTTTCGTTCCAAAGGATCAGAAGACATATTTAAGATGGAGCCTGCCTGAAGTTTGGTGAAGCCCAAGGTATGCTTGTCTTTGTGTAATTTGTCTGGTGGTTGTGACGCCTAATTCTCCAAATATTTTTTTGCTTATTTGTACCCCTAGTTCTATGCCCACGGTACCTGATAGATAGTTTTTGGGGATTGTAACTTTTTTGTCAGCAAGCAGGAGCGATGACCATGTTCCGAAATGAAGACCCAAACCTAATAAGGGCTGGGCATAAACTTTCTTATAAGCAATTTTATAAGCGATCTGTATAGGTATGTTCAAGTAGCTTATGGATTTGTTGGCATACAAGGTGCTGTCGTATTTGTGGACCTCAGTGCTAGGGTAGGCCACTGTATCAATAAAATAAATAGTTTTGGGGCCATTAGGTGTGTTTACTACATGTGATCCAGCGGTATCATAGCGAACCTGCCATATTTCAGTGGTTTTACTGAACTGTTTTGAAGACTGTAGGCTCAACTTGGAAGATGATTGTCCTATACCAATACTAAGGCTCCAGTTTTTGAAGGCTTTTCCAACAGCAAGGCAGGGTATGTGTATGGGTGCCAATGTTTTCTGAATAGAGTCCTTGGCTTGCTGGCTGGTATAGCGACCATAGGCGTAGCCCAAGACTATGAACCAGTTTTTTAAATTACTTTGAGGCTTTTCACTAGGGATCTCAACCACTACTTGTTTACGAATGATCAATGGGTCTTCATGGATGTATACGGTATCTGCTTCTTGTGCCCAAGTACCAATCGAGAAAAAAACTAAACAAGTTAAAAAAAAACAAAATTTAAGGTGCATACGATAGATATAAGATGCATTAAAGAAGCAAAATAGGTCATTTTTAGGTTTGTAAGCAATTAATATCTAGAAATTTAAGGATGAAGAGAATAGTTTTATCAGGAATACTATAGCACGTTGAAAACTGTACTTCGTTGGAGTATGCCTCGAACAATTCGAAGACGGAGGAGAAAGGCAATTTTATCCCCATATTTACATGGTTAGTACAAAGTTGTGGAAGGGCTTGGCGAAGTTGTGGAAGGGGTTGTCAAGCGTGCATGTAAATCCCATTAAGTTTGTAGAGGAGTTTGAAAATGGATTTTAATCAGTGATTGGGTGTCTAAACATTCTAAATAGAGAACCCTGATCAGTAAGAGTTTCTAAAGGAGCGTCCTGTCCAGTTTTTGCCCCGTTTCAAGGACCTGAGTCGTTCTTTTAATAAGCTGCTCCAGCTCCTTGGTAGAGAAGTCCAAACGTTTGATCAAGTCAGTTTGTTCTTGATCAAGTTCGGTATATTTAAGGAGTCCAGAGAGTCCCATGATCTGGCACATAGGCGCCCTAAGGAGGTGCACATTGATAAAAGTATACTCAGCAAGGCTCTTGTTTTTTTCTTCTAGTTCTGCCGTCCTCTCTTTTACTCGTGCTTCGAGTGATTTGTTGATGTGCTGTAGTTCGGCGGTTAGTGTTTGTAATAGGCCATGTTGTTGTTCTATCTCATCTTTTTGGCGCTGAATTTGTACAGTTGCAAGGTGTTTTTCTGAAGCTTGTATTGATATCGTGATCAAATCGGCAATCGACATAGCAAAAGCATGGTCTTCTTCGTCCCACTGTTTAAAGGTATGTCTGTGTTCAAAACAAACGACCCCGATAGCTTGTGCATTAAGCATCAATGGAATGTCGAGCATGGATTGGATATGATTAGGTTTTAAGTAAGATTCACAAAATTCAAAAGTATCTGCATGGGTATTTGCATCTACTGCAATAATGGATTCTTCTGTTTTGATTTTACCCATATATACAGGGAAGTCCTCTTCGTGAAGGACCATGCCTGATTCAAATGTGTCAGGCACTAACTTGTCGTACTGTATACTACAACTAATAGCCTTAGCTTCATTGGTATAAAACCATATACTCGATCTATCAACGCCTAGTGCATGTGCCGCCTCTTTGACTATGAGTTTAAGGGTGTCTTCATGATTCCCTTGTCTCATTGGTTTACTTCTTGTTAGATTGTATAGTGTCTTACTGAAATTTTCCACTTTCTCCTTTTGGGTCTTAATAAAGTCGTGACTTTCTTTGAGCGCAATATTTTTTTGATTGGTTTGGGTAATGGCTTCTTTCAATTTGTCATTGCTTTCGGTTAGAAAGTCTTGGGTCGCAGACAATTCCTCCATGTTTTGTCTAAGTTCTTCTTCGGTGGCTTTGAGTTCTTCAATGTTTTCACTCAGTTGAATTTGAAGCTGTTTATTTTTTTCTGCAAATAACCATGTAAGCAAGACGAGCATAAAGAGCAGGCCAATGTTGAGAGATGTATTGAAAATGGGGGGGATATCCGATGTCTCGAAGTACCATTTGGATTTACTGGTTAGAATGTTGGTGGGAATGAGTAGTAAAATAGTCAAGAAACAAATTCCTGACCATATAAAAGTTTCTTTTTTGCCTAAGAGCAATAGTGCCAAAATAGGAGTGACAGAGAACCAAGGCAATACCATGGAGTCGGTTCCGCCAGAGAAAGCTGATACCACAAATGTTTCTAGGATGAAAAAGCCTATATATAGATTACTGAGTAGTTGTTGTCTCCATTGTGGTAGCTTGAAGGCGCAGTAGGAAATGATTCCGAAAACAAGGCTATCAAATAACATAAGGTAGTCGAACAGCACGAAATTCATAAGCAGAGAAACTATGAAATAGGCAAATGAAAACAGCGCGGTAATACCAGAGAATTTATACAATAGATTTGTTTGAGGCATAAATCAAATGTGTTTGTAAGCAGTTTTAATATGTAGTGTTGCTATACGTTAAAGGTCAAATTTTAGTTTTGAATGGTTTCTGACCTTTTATCCGTTATAGGATCGTTTGGTGGTGGTACATTCCATCGATCTTGCAGAAATGAAGAAGAGCTGTCTCTAAAGGCAGCTCTTCTTGTTGGTTTATATGATTATTTCACATATACAGTATCTGTAGCACTGGATTCTTCGGCTGGTGTTGGTGTTTCATAACCAGGTACTTCTTGTGGTGCTTCTAGTTTGCCCAACAAATCAGCAATTTGGGTTTCAAACACGGAGCCGCTCAAGTCAGAGCTCTCCTTGATTTTTTTTAACTCTGTAATCACATCAGCAACATTAGCTTTTAGTAGAGCTCTGGTTACGTACATGGCCACTGCTACGTCTTTTTCTTCAGAAGAGGTGCCTTTGTTTTTGATCCATCCTTTGTCTATCCAAGTGCCTTTACGACGTTTACCTACTACTTCGGTCCAATCACCTTGTGTTGATTTAATAGCAATGATGTCCATCGGTTCAAATGATATTTTCGTCAAGGTGCTCAGATCTGGTCTGCTGTAGATATCTGATTTGTTGACCACTGTGGCTACTGTCGATTGTAGTGATACGAAATCGCTTTGTACCCATCCCTCTTTTTCGTCGAGTAGTTTTACTTTGTAATAAGTGCGGGCTTTACCACCGCTGTTATCTTCTTTACTCTCATCGAGATATTTGAGTTTTTCACCCAATGAGATGGACGATAGCCACTTCCCTTCTTTATGGGAAGGTTTGTCTACTAAGGGTGTTTTGTCCCAGATACAAACAGCGGATGATTCTTCGGTACTAGCAACTTTGGCGTTTTCATCTTTGTTTCCACAGGAACTCAACAGGGCAAGGCTTATGAGCGCGAAGCTTAAAATTTGTTTTAAGAAGTAAGACATAAAAGGATATTAAATTTTTCCTAAAATTAGAGGATTCTAAAAGAAAGTCAATAGACCAAGATCGCTATTTTTTAGATAATAGAATGAATTGTCATCTTGTATTTGAAGAGATCAGACCATTTGTTCAGTGGATCATTTCATATTAGGCAGAAAAATATGAAATGTGGTGCCAAGATTTAATTTGCTGTTTACAGTAATAGTTCCTCCAAGACCATGTATGTAGTGTTTTACGGTATAGAGTCCCAGCCCCGCACCTTGAGCTTGGTTGGTAGCTCGTACAAACATTTTGAAGATGTTTTGTTGGTCTTCGTTAGCGATACCTATTCCATTGTCGGTAATACTCATAACGATACCATCTCCATCGTCTAGGACCTTGATTTCTACCGTTGATTCCAGCAGTTCAGTTTTGCGATATTTGATGGCATTGTTAAGCAAGTTTTGGAGTATTGTGGCTAATACGCCCATTTCGCTGTAGAAATTCCTTGTATTGTGCAGGTTGAGTTTGAAGTTCATGTTCTCATAACCATCCACAAAAGCCAGTGAGTGAATCACATTTTGGATCAAGTTTTTGAAGTCGATCAGCGACAAAACCTTTTCACCTTGTTGAATTCTTGATACTTTGATGAGTTTCTGCAAGGTGCTGTCGAGCTTTAGCGCTTCTGATTTGATCATGTTAAGGTAATTGCAAATACTATCAGGGTCTGCTGTATTATTTTTGGCAATGCTCGCAAGACCAAGTATTGTGGCAATTGGAGAGCGCATGTCTTGAGAAGATTTGTTAACAAAGTCATCGAGCTCCTCTACAGCATTTTTGAGGTCACCGATGTTAATGGCGGAGATCCCTAATCCGTCCTCTACCTTGAAAGCTTTGATGCGATGATATGTGATACCATCGTTTTGCAAGGTTTTGATTTCATCAAGGGTCACAGGATTGCCAGTTCTCATAACTTCCTCGTAGATCTCCAATCTGCCATTGTTTTTGATGTCGGGCAGAAGGTCTCGTATGT
>CAMFLX010000261.1 GCA_945957555.1 uncultured Cytophagales bacterium | reverse complement strand
GGATTAAGCTGATTGGCTTTTTTGAGCTCAGTGATCAGTTCGGGTTTTGAAAAAGAAGTATAGTCCACTCCCTCCACTTCATGATCGTGCAAATCTGCATTTTCATCTACTGAAACCGAATCAGAATTCTCGTTTGGAAGTAACTGGTATCTCAAAAAGAAACGTAACATAAATTATTTAATAAAAATTTAAAGCCTTTTTTGTCGTAAATATAATCAGATATTGGTAATTAATCAATTTAAACGAGGATCAATGGGGTAATTAGACATTTGTTTGTACTTTCCACCCAAATGTTTCATCACATTTCTCCATAATTCTTTCTCATCCGACTCAAACACAATACTTTGTGTAGCAGAACTTAAAATCCAAGAATTTTCTTTTAATTCGTTATCCAATTGATCTTTAGCCCAACCCGAATATCCTACGAAAAATTTTATTTCATCATTATTGACTTCTCTATCCGCCACAAAAGTAAGCATTTGTTCAAAATTGCCTCCCCAATAGATGCCTGGAGCGATCTCTAGGGCACCGTCTATCTTGTTGCCCACGGAATGAATAAAATGAAGTGTGTTTTGCTCTACAGGTCCGCCCAAAAAAACGGGTACATCTGGAAGAATTTCAATGTCTTTAACTAAATCGGCTAAGGTCACGTCTAACATCTTGTTTAATATGAACCCAAAAGTACCGTCGCTCTCGTTATGAGAACAGATCAAGACCACTGATCTTTCAAAATTAGCATCGGGCAAAAAAGGATCCGATAATAGCAAAACACCATTATTGACGTTGTCTACAATATGTATGTTCTCTTCACTCAAAACACAAAATCTATTTTACAAGCTAAAACTAATACTATTTTTATTGTAATGAAATAATATTCAAAAAACATTTTACATATATAAAAACATAAAAGAGAGCTTTGTGGCTCTCTTTTATGTTATGACTTCTAATTCATAATTATATTGCACCTGCCATTGCCTCTTTCACGAGATTGGCTGCATCTTTCAATGCCACAGCAGAACGCACCTTAAGTCCTGATTCGTTAATGATTTTAGCACCTTCTTCAGCGTTGGTACCTTGTAGACGAACAATGATTGGAACTTTAATATCTCCAATAGCCTTATAAGCCTCAACAACCCCATTGGCAACTCTATCACAACGTACGATACCACCAAAGATATTGATCAGAATTGCTTTTACATTTGGATCTTTCAAGATAATCCTAAAACCAGCTTCCACTGTTTTAGCATTGGCACCTCCACCTACATCAAGGAAGTTTGCTGGTTCACCACCAGAAAGTTTGATTACGTCCATGGTAGCCATAGCCAAACCAGCACCATTAACCATACAACCTACGTTACCGTCAAGTTTCACATAGTTCAGATTGTTCTCGCCTGCTTCAACTTCCAAAGGATCTTCTTCGTTTACGTCTCTGTAGGCAGCCAATTCTGGTTGACGATATAGAGCGTTATCATCTATAGATATTTTAGCATCCACTGCAAGGATCTGATCATCAGAAGTTTTTAACATAGGGTTGATCTCGATCAATGCCGCATCGCTACCTACGTAAGCTTTGTATAATCTTGTAATAAATGTTACGAATTCTTTGAAAGCATTACCAGTAAGTCCTAAACCAAACGCCAGTTTACGTGCTTGGTAAGGCTGGAAACCATTTATTGGATCAACCCACTCTTTTAGAAGTTTTTCTGGGTGAGAAGCTGCTACTTCTTCTATATCCATACCGCCTTCGGTACTTGCAATAATTACATTACATTTCTTAGTTCTATCAAGCAGGATAGAAACATAATATTCTTTTGGTTCATTAGCACCTTTGTAATAAATATCAGCACCCACCAAAACTTTGCTTACAAATTTACCCTCTGGTCCAGTTTGGATCGTGACCAAGGTACCACCAAGAATCTGAGATGCTTTTTCTTTTACCTCATCCAAATTTTTGGCAATCATTACACCACGGTATTCCGTACCTACGATTTTACCCTTACCTCTACCGCCAGCATGAATCTGTGCTTTTACAGCCCAAAGTTGTGTACCTGTTGTTTCTTGAAGTTTTTTAGCCGCTTCGTATGCAGCTTCAGGAGTTTCAGCCATGATGCCTTCTCCGATTTTAACACCATACTTCTTCAGTATTTCTTTGGCCTGATATTCGTGAATGTTCATTTTTTAATATTTTTTAGTAATGAATTTTTAAGCGTTCATAAAAACAGTCGCTAAAGTAGTAGTTTTGGTTTTGTTTTTCAAGAAAAATAATTTTAAAATTTGATCAATCGATGGCGAGCTCATGCTTATACAATAATTAAGGTAGTTCTCTGTAAATTATCTTGAAATAATTTATTTAAGATACAATTCTATCCCCCTTAACCTCCAATAATCACGGTGGGGCAACCAATTGCTATTTGTCCACCATGGGCAGTCGTATCTCCCATTCTTGCGGCAGGTTTCCCTCCTATCATAACCGTAGCTGAACCCTTTACAATAGAATCCGGCGGTCCGACACAAACACAAGAATCACCCATAACTGCTGCTGGCATACTGCCGATCAATACTGTGGGTACGCCCGGTCCTATTACTGGTCCACCCACATGTGGGATAGGTGGTACCCCTGGTGTTACCATCGGGCAAACATGTAGATCTGTTATTCTCGCAGCTAAAGGCATATTTCACAAATATAATGACTTTAACTTTATCAAAGAATCGTCTTTATCAATTTGGCTCAAATTAGAAATCAAAAAGAGAAAAAGTCTCAAATTGGGACAACATATTTTAAAATATCAATTGATAATCAACATTTTAACATTAGGCACGGAAATGGTTTTATTCTTGGCACAACAATAAGATAAACATTAACATTAAATATAAACAATATGACACGTATATCATTTAAATCGACCATCACGCTCATCACAAAAACGGGGAAAGGAATTAGATTAGCTCAAGATAATTTGATCAGGGTACAAGAGGACCCTATCATTAGCCCCAAAAATACACCAATAAGGGTACCTATAAGGGTTTTATAAGAATTTATAGTCGGGATTAGATTTATGATACAAAAAAGCAGATCGATGATCTGCTTCTTTGTTTTAATATCAATTTATGATTGTCAATAAATCATTGACCTTTAACCAACTACATATAGTTCAAGTCATTATTTTTCTTCATTTTAATGATCCCCAATCCATCTAAAAGTAGAATCACAGGATAGGTTGGATCAAATTCGTGCCATTTAACTCCAAAATTAGCCCTTCCCCCAAACTTATGGTGGTTGTTATGGTAGCCTTCGCCCATCATGAAAACATCCAATGGCATCAGATTTTTAGCGGTATCGTTTACCTTAAAGTTCACATAGCCAAATTTATGAGCAAACCAATTGATCACCGCACCATGTACCGGACCCATTAAATAATGAATAGGTAATAACAGATACTGCCACCAATGGGTAGCAAAATGCATATAAAACAAGGTATATAATGTTCCCCAAGCAATCCGAGATATCCATTGGTCTCCAAGCCACTCTATAAACCTCCAATTGGGGACATTTTTAGTAAACTTAGGATCAATATTAGCCCTATCGTTAAGCACATCGTTGTAGAATGCCTTAGTTTTCCACATCATGTCAAAAAGACCTGTGGAATACGATGGTGAGTGGGGGTCCAACTCCGTATCGGCATAAGCATGGTGTAACCTATGCATGATACCATAGGCTTTTGGACTCAAAAAAGACGAACCTTGAAACAAGTAAGTAAGTATATAGAACACCTTTTCCCAAGTCTTATTCATGGTAAACATGCCATGAGCAGCATATCTATGCAAGAAAAATGTTTGGGTGAAAAGGGACAAATACCAGTGCAACACAAAAAACAAAAGAATTTCCATATCTAATTATTAAAGTTCACAAAATTATAGGAAGGCTAATTGCTTAAAAATGACATTAATTATTTTCTATTAATATTTCCTTGCTTACTTTTAGGAAAATATCAATCCATGAAAATCGCTTTCTTCAGTACAAAATCTTACGATAAACAATACTTCGACTTATTTAATGAGGGCCATGAACTACGTTATCACGAAATTTCATTGAACCCCACTAGCACAGAACTCATAAAAGATGAAACCTGTGTATGTGTATTTGTCAATGACAATCTTAATGCCGAGGTCATAAACGCACTCGCTGCTAAACAGGTGAAAATTATCGCTCTGCGGTGTGCCGGCTTTAACAACGTGGATCTTGGCACGGCTAAAGCTAAGAATATCAAAGTAGTACGGGTACCCTCCTATTCTCCACATGCAGTGGCAGAACATGCAGTTGCACTTCTTTTAACACTCAACCGAAAAACACACAAGGCATATAATAGAGTGAGAGAGGGAAACTTCAGTCTTGAGAAGCTTGAGGGTTTTGACTTGTACCAAAAGACCGTTGGAGTTATTGGAGTTGGAAAAATCGGCAAGATCTTCATCAACATTATGAAAGGTTTTGGCTGTAAGATACTCATATATGATATCGTACAAGATCCTGAACTTATTCAAAAAGGGATTTCGTATGTCCCATTAAATGAATTATTTGCACAAAGTGATATCATTAGTCTTCATTGCCCCCTTAATCCACAAACACATCATCTTATTAATGATAGTACACTCAAGCTCATGAAAGACCATGTATATATCATCAATACAGGAAGAGGTGCGCTCATCCATACCGAAGACGCTATAAAACACCTAAAAAATGGCAAAATTGGTGGCTTAGCGCTTGATGTTTACGAACAAGAGAGTGATTTCTTCTTTACTGACCATAGTAGTGATATTATCAACGATGATGTATTGATGAGGCTGATGACTTTTCCGAACGTGATCATCACAAGCCATCAAGGATTCTTTACCAAAGAGGCTCTTACGCAAATTGCTCATACTACTTTTGCAAACCTGAAAGCCCTGAACAACACTGGTGTGTGTGATAATGAAATAAAATAATCAGTTGCACTAGATTGTAAGTTTTAAATGTTAAGTTTTGAGTCAGGAGGATATATTAAAGTCTGTTAAACAAGACTTTGGCAAACTAGAATACGGTACTTAGAGGCTCAATTATTCTCGAGTTCGACAGGGACTTTGTTAACACGAGAAGTGTGTAAATCAGCGCCAACCTCATTCAAAACTCAACATTTGTAAATCAAAACTCCAGGGTAACTGGCAAACTACCAGTCGGTCGATTTTTTCTTTATCTTTTGTTCTACAGGCGCCAGCTTTGGATTCACGGCCATATTTTCTTTCAGGTCGGTAATCATTGCCTTTATCCTTAGATCCAGTGTAGCCTTGTGCTTGTTCCAGAGTCTATTCCAACCTGCGGCTTTGGGCTCTTCTATCTTTTTACGATGTTCATATTGCTTCTTACCATTTTTGTCCGTCGTAAACTTCAGATATACAAAATTGGTGAACATGTATCTGTAACGACCATCTTTGATTTCGATGATAAAATCATAAGTAAACCTTCCTGAGTTTTTTTCCAGAAGGCCTTTGGATTCTGTCATGAGCATCTCCCCTGTACAAACGATCTTGTGACTGTCCGCTTTAAGTTCTTGCACCTGAAGTTTATTTTCTGTCCATTTTTCTGCATTCATAAAGAGTACATCTTTTTTCAATGCAGTATCTACCTTAACCACTTCATAATAAGTGACCTTGTTAGTAGATGAATCTATGGGTAAAGTTACCTGTGCAACAGCAGCCGAAGCCGACAAAAAAGCAAAGCAATAAAACAGGAATTTCATCGATTAAAATTTTACACAAATGTAAGCGTAGCCTGCGAGTAAAAAAAGTCTAAATATGATAAATCACCCCCTTAAAGCCCTTAAAAGCTCCAAGGCAAGCTCTTCTGAAGCTTCTGGCCCATTCCCAGTTAGTATATTACCTTCAATAACCACTGTTTCGTGAACTTGAGGTATGGCACCATGAAGTATTGCAAAATCTGGAAATGTTCCGTCTCCATTGTGTGCCGTTACATTTTTGCCAGCGAGGAGGCCCCATCTTACCAGATTCCTTGGTGCCGCACATATAGCAGCAACAGGCTTCCCTACATCAACAAAACATTCTACCACGGTCTTCAACTGCTTGTCTTCCAAATACTGTAAACTTCCAGCCCCTCCTACCAAAAACAATGCATCGTACTGTTTTTCTACGATATCGGTATTAAGTATATCGTTATGAACCTTGAATCCAAAACGTCCTGTAGAAACTTTAGTGGAAGAGCTCGTACTAACGCTCAAATTGTTTTGTTCAAAAAAAGCTCTCGGCACTATATATTCAATATCCCTGAATTTTTCGGTGGCCAAAACCATTAAAATATGCTTTTTCATTTCTTTAATTTTTGGTTATACAGTAGCGATGGGTCTTGTCTGAGCATGTTACACATACATTTATATACATCGGGAAACTCCTTTTTGAGTTCGAAGGGTTTCTCAAAGAATGTTTCCATGACACATGCAAAAAACTCTTGAAAATTGGTAGCCGAGTAGGCCCTTAAAGAACTCACTTTTCCAGACTTGATCTGCGGGATGATTCTTTGGCTCAAAAAATGTAGTTCATCAAAATACTTTCTCGGAATGGCATTCCTTTCAAAAGTTTTAGAACTAAAATTATTAATAAAAAAGGCATGCGCCAATTCATGCAAAGCAAGATTTTGTCCATCGTTATGATTTTTGGCCCCCTCTTCGAAGTACTTCCAACTTAACACGATGGCACCGTAAAGGTTTACTTCTCCTTTATGTTTTTTCCCTGTATATAAACTCGTATACTGGTCATTGTACAATACTATGGTTTTAAATTTATGCAAGATGTTCACATTAAGGCCAAATGTGAT
>CAMFLX010000260.1 GCA_945957555.1 uncultured Cytophagales bacterium | reverse complement strand
GCCATACCCACTGCATCAGCAGTTTTGATGATTACGTCATCCTTGGTCAATGTATGAGAAGAACCATCTGCGAAATTCAAGGCCAACCCTTCCTTCTCAAGCTGGGCAATCTCTTGCTGACTTAGTGCATTCAACAAGTTTTTAACTTCATTGATTTTAGAGCCCAAAGCCTTACCCAGTTTCTTCAAGTCTGGCAATACAGATTTGGTAAACAACGAAGACGAGGCACTGTTATCAAATGCAACCACATCCTTAATATTGGTTTCGTCCTTGATAAGCGCCGTTACTTTCTGTAAGAGTGCAGTCTTGCTATCATCTGCTAGATTCACATACACCTTAGCCAAAGGCAAACGCACCCTCAAACTATTGTTTTTACGTACTGAGTGAATCAAAGAACATGATTTCTGCGCAATAGCCATACTTTCACTGAGATCTGTACTGATCAAAGCGGTATTGGCTTTCTTCAATTCTGACAAATGCACAGATACATCAGTGCCATTTAAGTTTTGATACAACCATTCGCCAAAGAAAGGCGCTATCGGGCTCATTAGCTGCGCTAAAGTATCCAAACACTCATATAAAGTCTCGTATGCCGATTTTTTATCGTCGTTCAGTTCACCCTTCCAGAAACGTTTCCTTGACAGACGTACATACCAGTTGGAAAGATCCGCATCTACAAACTCTTCTATAGCGCGAGCCGCAGTAGTAACATCGTAGCTACTGTATGCTGCAGTCACCTTCTGAATCAACAATTGCAACTCAGACAAGATCCAACGGTCAAACTCAGGACGACTCTCTACTGGCAAGGACTTACTTACCGAATATTTATCTAAGTTTGAGTAAATCGCAAAGAAATTGTAGGTATTGTATAAGGTACCAAAAAGCTTACGTTGTACTTCCTGAATACCATCTAGGTCAAACTTCAAGTTGTCCCAAGGGTTGGCATTGCTTACCATATACCATCGTGTAGCATCTGGACCGTATTTCGCCAAAGTTTCAAATGGATTGATAACATTGCCTTTACGCTTTGACATCTTCTCTCCTACTTTATCCAATACCAGACCGGTAGAAACCACGTTTTTAAATGCCACTTCGTCAAACAACATACCAGCGATGGCATGAAGTGTAAAGAACCAACCACGTGTCTGATCTACACCCTCTGAAATGAAATCGGCAGGGAAAGCACCACCTTGACCAAAAGGCAATTGCGACTTATCGCCTTTGTAGCCCCACTGTGCATAAGGCATAGCTCCCGAGTCAAACCAAACGTCAATCAGATCTGTTTCACGCATCATGGGCTTACCTGATGGGGAAACGAGTATTACATTATCGACATACGGACGATGCAAATCTTCAAGTTTTGAATTTTGGGTTTTGAATTTTGAGTTGTCTAATGTCTTATTAGCTTTTTCAATTTCTTGAGCAAGTTCTTCCTGAGAACCGATGCAAATCTCTTCTGTACCATCTTCTGTTCTCCAGATCGGTAGTGGTGTACCCCAATAGCGTGAACGGGAAAGGTTCCAATCCACCAAGTTCTCCAGCCAATTTCCAAAACGCCCCGAACCGGTGCTTTCTGGTTTCCAGTTGATTTTGTTGTTCAAAGCCACCAGCCTGTCCTTAACAGCTGTAGTTCTAATGAACCAAGAGTCCAAAGGATAATACAATACTGGCTTATCAGTTCTCCAGCAGTGTGGATAGCTGTGCTCGTATTTTTCTACTTTAAACGCCTTGTTCTCCAGCTTGAGTTTAATGCCCAAGCGGTCGTCTACAGAAATGTATTTATCGACCTTCGATACTACGCCTTTAGCCACCAGAACAGCTTCTTGTTTTTTGCGTTCTGTTTCTATTTCAGCTTCGGTAAGATAAGCCTCCTTCACATACTCAGCACCCAAACCAAACACTTCATCTTTGATATCGGCAACAAACTTACCTTGTTTGTCCACCAAAGGTACATCGTTGTCATTGGCGTCCTTCACGGTGATCGGTGCAATACCAGCAACCTTAGCCACACGCGCATCGTCTGCACCAAAAGTAGGTGCTATGTGTACGATACCTGTACCATCAGAGGTACTCACAAAGTCACCAGCAATCACTTCAAAAGTTTTACCTGCCGATGAGGTGTTTACATAAGGCAATAATTGCTCATAAGTAGTACCTATAAGATCTTTGCCTTTGAACTCAGCAAGAATCTGCCAAGGAATTAATTTATCCCCAGATTTATAATCTTCAAATTTGGCTTCCTTAGCTTTCTCGCCGAAATACTTGCCTACCAGATCCTTCGCCAGCACTACATTCACAGGCTTGTAGGTATATGGGTTAAACGTTTTCACCAGCACATAGTCAATCTTCTCCCCCACAGCCAAAGCAGCATTGGAAGGAAGCGTCCAAGGTGTGGTCGTCCAAGCTAGAATGTACAAGTCTTCTGTGGAGAGTTGAGAACCTAGAGTTGACGCCAAAAGACTCTGAAGTCTAGACTCTAAACTCTTAACTCTAAATTGTGCAACAATACTTGTATCTCTCACGTCCTTATAAGTGCCTGGCTGATTGAGCTCATGTGAACTCAGCCCCGTACCTGCTGCAGGAGAATAAGGCTGTATGGTATAACCCTTATATAATAAATCTTTCTTGTAAAGCTCCTTGAGCAAATACCAGCAAGACTCTATGTATTCATTTTCGAATGTGATATAGGGATTATCAAGATCTACCCAATAACCCATTTTCTGCGTGAGCTCATCCCATTGCGCTTTGTAGCGCATCACCGTTTCACGGCACTTCAAGTTATATTCCTCTACAGAAATCTTGGTACCGATATCTTCTTTGGTAATGCCCAGTTCCTTTTCTACCTGAAGCTCCACGGGAAGACCATGCGTGTCCCAGCCACCCTTACGTTTTACTTGATAGCCTTCCAAAGTTTTGAAACGACAGAATACATCTTTAATAGTCCTAGCCATAACGTGGTGAATACCTGGTGTACCGTTGGCCGATGGCGGCCCTTCGAAAAATGTAAACGCTGGCTTTCCCTCACGTGTAGTGATGGATTTGTCAAATATTTGATTTTCTGACCAATACTTCAATACCGAGTCACTGATGCCCGGTAAGTTCAACTCCTTGTACTCAGGATAATGTTTCATATTCGTTAACGTTAACGCCAAAGGCTCAAAGCCAAACGCTTAAAGCTTTTCTAAAAAGAGTGCAAATTTAAGGATTTTTTTCGGATTTCATGAATAACAAAGAGAAGCCTATTAAATACAAATAAACTACATAGCTACGCTACACAATCGTCCGGCATTTCCCTAGAACTATCTGGCATTTTCTATGATCTACATGGCATTTTCCTACAACTACATTACATTTTCCAACATCTATCTGGTATTTTCCAACATCTATTTGCCATTTCCCGAGACCTAAATGGCATTTCCCACAATCTATCTGGCATTTTCCTACAACTACATTGTATTTTCCTTGATCTACATGATATTTTCCTAGAACTATCTAGCATTTTCCAACATCTATCTGCCATTTTCCAAGAATTATATGGCATTTCCCAACAACTACACGGCTACTCCCAACAACTACACGGCTAGTCCCAACAACTACACGGCTAGTCCCGATAACTACATGCCTAGTCCCAACTTTTATCTAACATATCCCAAAAACAAATAGGGTATAACACAAATGATCCAACAGGAATAGATGTACTCTGACAGACACATGACTTATCGCTAAATTAATCAGATCGATTTGAACAAAACATTTTATATTTGCACTGCCCAAATACGTTTTATACATCTATCGCATTCAGCATGAAACTTACAGAAGAACAGTTACGCATCATCCGATCTGAAGGTAATATCAAAATCAATGCAGTAGCGGGCTCTGGCAAAACCACCACCGTGATTGAATATGCAAAGGCACGCCCTCAAAACGCACGGATACTGTATATTGCTTTTAACAAATCTGTAAAGCTTGAGGCTGAAAAGAGATTTAGGGAGATGGAGCTCCACAATGTCAAAGTAGAAACGGCACATTCCATCGCTTATAAACATGTCGTATATACACACGGCTATACCGTGAAAAGTAATGGCTATAAGAGCCATGAGCTCGTCCAGATTCTGAGGCTCAGGCTGGTGGGCGAGAAACATGCGGAGTACATTCTTGCCAATCATATCCTCAAACTCATAGCGCTCTTTTGCAATAGCGACAAGCAAAAGGTAAGTGAACTGAACTATATAGATACGGTAAAGGATGGAAAGGCAAGGACTTTCGTAAAGAACCATTTCCCACAAATAGAGCGCCATGCCCGCGAACTACTCGCCAAAATGAACAGCGGGGAGATCGAGGTAATCCACGACTTTTATTTGAAGAAGTTTCAGCTCTCCTGCCCCGACTTGCCTTTTGAGTATATCCTCTTCGACGAGGGTCAAGATGCTTCTGCGGCCATGCTCGATGTCTTCATGAGACAGAAGGCCACCAAAGTGATCGTAGGTGATACACATCAGCAGATCTATGGCTGGCGGTATGCGGTCAATTCATTGGAAAAAGTCAACTTTACCACCTATCATCTCTCTACAAGTTTCAGGTTCAATCAGAATCTGGCCGATTTGGCGCGACAGATCATAGACCGTAAAGCCATTCTAAAATCGCATACACCTGTTGCCATTACAGGCTCTGGCAACTCCAGTCTTAAGAAGACCAAGGCGATCATTGCTAGAACCAATTTGAGTTTGCTCTTGAAGGCTATAGAATATGTAACCGACAAAAAGGACATCAAACACATCTATTTTGAAGGGAACATCAACTCCTACACCTATGCCGATGAGGGTGCTTCACTCTACGATGTACTCAATCTCATGAATGGCAAGGTGTACAAGATCAACGACCCGCTGATCAGAACCATGGGCAGCATGGACGATCTGGAAGATTACATTGAGCAAACGGACGACGCACAGTTGGGCATGATGCTCGAAATCGTGAATGAGTATGGCAACGACATATATGACATCATCAAAAGTATCAAGGAAAAACATGTCTCCGATCAAGACAAGGACAAGGCTCAGGTGATTTTCTCTACAGTGCATCGCTGTAAAGGCATGGAGTACGATACCATACAGGTACTCAACGACTTTATGCCCGAGGAAAAGCTCCGCAACATGAAAAACAATGGTAACGAGGAGGATATAGATCTTGACAAACTGAATGAAGAGATCAATTTACTCTATGTGGCCATTACCAGAACCAAAAACACCTTAACAATCCCTGAGAGTTTGATGCCTAAGGACTTCCCTGCCTGCGCCAACATACAGGTATTGAAACAGGAAAAGGCTGAAGACAAGAAAGAAAAGCAGGGTAAAAGCCTCGCTTCTAAATTTGCCTATCCAAAGCCTGGCGCTGAAACGAAGCCAAAGACGTATTCCGTTATGGACAAACGCAAAACTGACGAAGCGGCCTACTCTTCTTGGTCGAGCTTCCAAGACAAGGAACTCCGAAGGATGTATTTTGATGGTACGACCATCAACGACATGTCAAAACACTTTGGCAGAACCAAAGCTGCCATAGCCGCAAGGATCAAAAAACTAAAGCTCGAAGAGGCGTATTAGTAGTAGTTGGCATATCATCGTTGTTTTTTACTTCATAATCACCTTTACCGCCTTAGCCTTCGATTTAAAGATATAGAAACCTGGCTCCAAATTTAACTCTGTAACTTTGCCCTGTGTTATAAACCCACCAGAACTATTATATATGGATACGCTTTCCTCTTCATAAAAACCACAGATGGCTTTGTCAATCACACTTGTCGGCTGTCTTGACATCATGAAATTACTAATTTCAAAGGTACCAGAAAGCAGTGCCTTAGGGCCACCACAATCAGGTGCGGAACTATTGGTGCTAAGTTCTGAATTCAATGGAATGATCGTAAATGCTTTAATTTTATCAAAAAGAAAGGTCGATGCAGAACTATAGTTTGGGATATCCTTACAACCTATATGACCTCCGCTTTCAGAGGTTCTTACAGTACCGTCTGTATTTAACTTATAGAACACATGAACTGCACTTTTAAAATCTATACCTATATTCTTAGCACTATTTTTTGGAACACTGATATTCAGCTCGTAGTTGTGGTAGGGTGCATTGTAAGCTGTATTATCTTTTGTACTTATATTACCATCGAATAAATCTGCATTGTTATATCCTAGCAATGGTTCCGAATATGCATTCAGTAAAGAATCATTAATGTCAATCAACCCAACTTTGAAGGATAGATCAATAGCACTGGTATTTTTGAGGGTAAATGACACATATGCATCCATGGCTAAGTCAATCGTGAAAAAAGCAGAATCTCCAGGAGTAGTAGATTTAGCATAAGTACCAAAACTCACTCCAATAGGCTCATAGGCATTGGCAGCTTGATTGACTACGTAAGTTTGTTTACCATCGCCCAACCTTTCTTTGGTAAAATCCAGATCTCCCGTAGCAGTCTTAGTCCCCCAATAGATACCTTTATAGGCCTTTTTTGTTGGATCACCCACATGGGTAATAGGATCCAAAAACATTTCAGTGGTTACAACAGTATATGGGCTCGTCTTGCCAAAATCATCATAAGCGGCCGTAGAGTTAATTCCTTGTGCAGAAACTGATGACAAAGTGGTTATCAGTATTAGTTTGTGTAGTGACTTCATCATATTATATTTTTTAAAAAGGATTTATTGAGTAAAAACTAAGCTTAGATCAATCCCCTCGCTTTGAGTTCCAAGTATTTGTTGATGGTATTGATAGAAAGATCCTGAGGTTTGGTAAGCAAGGTTTGAATCTTGTGTAGTTTCAGTTGGTTTACAATTCCTACTTTATCGTAAATCATTTTTTCTGCCAAGGTCACGTCATAGAT
>CAMFLX010000259.1 GCA_945957555.1 uncultured Cytophagales bacterium | reverse complement strand
ACAAAAAGATATAAGCAATACATGTTTTTCCTTATCCCGAATTGAGGTTAATTATAGAAAAAGAACAACATACTCATTCATTAACTACATAAAAGTTTACTAGTGTAGCTTATAGCCTGCTTTTAAATTAAAATTTGCCTTCAAATTTGTTTCCAATCACAGCTCCATACCGTACCTTTACCATTCAAAGCAAATTAATGAAATCTCTCTATTGTTTGATCAGCTTAGTAGTACTCCTTAGCGCTTGCAAGAAGTCAACCACAGAGTATCCCAAATTAATACAACCCCTTGTAAAGACTTACGCCCCCCCCAAAGGTGTCTTTAGGGTAGATGGCAACAAACTCCTGGACAGTGCTGGCAATCCCTTTGTGATGAGGGGTATGAACTTCCCCGTTTTTTGGTTCCCTACAGACTACTTGCCTTCACTAGCTGCCGCTAGTAGTCTAGGTTGCAATACCGCTAGATTGGTCTGGAACAATCCACTTAAGCACCAAACATCACCGACACTAGCTGTGCTTGACACCGCCATCCATAATTGCATCAAACTGAAAATGATTCCCATAGTCGAGATTCACAACATTAGCGATATCACTAGCACCGTTGAGATTGACAGTTCCGTGTCGCTACTGACCAGCAAAAACTTTAAAATGTTGATCGATAAATACAAAAGTTATGTGATTCTTAACATTGCCAACGAATGGGGCAGCAACAATGAGATCTGGAGGGACACTTATAAATCAGCCATCATCAAACTGAGGGCTGCTGGCTATAAGCTTCCTCTCATGATAGATGCACCAAGCTGGGGACAAAATTCGGCTGCTATTGCACAATACGGCTTAGAGATTTTAAATACGGACACTTGTAAAAACATCATTTTTTCTACACATGCCTATGGGACATGGGACTACAGGCTTACCCAATATGGAACCTACGAAGCTCGAATAGACAAAATCTTAAACAAAGGTCTCTGTCTGGTATTTGGAGAATACGGCTCCTTGTACAGTACTGAATGCACAGGCTCCAACGATGCCCCTGTAGACGCCGCTAGGCTGATGAAAGCCTGCCAAGACAGAAACATGGGTTATTTGGCATGGAGCTGGTTTGGCAACGACGACAAGAACCTCTGTTATGACATCTGCAAAAGCTGGTCAGATACCACCAAACTCACCCCTTTTGGCAAACTGTGGGCTTATGATGTAAACGGTGTAAAAAACACGGGCAAGCCTGCTTCGGTGTTTAAATAGTGACAAAAAACATCTTACCAATAATATGGCTTTGAGTTTGCTAAGCATCAGATTCGCGAGAAAATTCGACCAACTGGTGCCAACAAGATATTAATGCCTTCCCAATTTTAATCTTTCACTCAAATGTCATAATAACAATAGATCAATTCCTTTTTCTTAAAAACTTAAAACCTCCTAATTGATTAAATCAATAAAGTATCAATTTGGCATGTTTAACTTTTTGATTTCGATAAACGAAAGTTAAATTATAGACACCTGAGGGTTTGTTTAGCTGAATGTTTTCTGTAATATCTAAAGATTCACTTCTACCATCACTGTATGTGATTATTAATTGATCCAGTTGTTCTATCTCTTTAAGTGTAATATTTCCATGACTGGGATTAGGAAGAAATTCTACAGTTGTTTCTAAGTTTTTTTCATTAACACCTACAGGATCATCATACAAATTTAATTTCTGATAACCATAAACAATTAATGTCGTTTCATGACTTTTAGGCTTGTTACCTGTTGCAGATGAACCCCATATTTCAGACACCTTTTCTATACTATCGCCTTTAAATAAATTGTTATATTCAGTGTAATATGCATTGTTGCTATATTTTCGAAATTCAGATTCAAAAACAACTCTTTTATGATCATCATATCTAGTTATCGTTGTGTCGCCATATCTAGTCCAAACCTTTTCATTATTGTTATAATGCCACTTTCCAATGACGGATAAATTTCCACTTGAATCTATTGAACAAAATTGAGTCTTTCTGTTCAAACTATCATATTTGGTGATATAATAATTAGATTTACTAGTACTTGGATAAAACTCTTTATAATAATCTTTATTATAATAATTGACAATCTTATAAATCGCTGTATCAGGGTCCCTATGGTAACAGGATTCGTTTATTTCGTAATAAATTGTTGAGTCTAATTCATCATTTTTATATTTAAATTCGGTATATCCAATAGGATATACAAGATCACGGCAAGAAGTTAATGTTGAATATTTATTAATTTTTATGATTTGATCTTTTTCATTTCGAAATACATCGTTTTGGTCACATGATACTAAATACCAAGTACCCAGATATGCATATTCTTTTTTAGACATCACTCCAGATTTGTCATACAAGTATTCTTCTTTGCGTGTATAAAAATATAAATTAGAATCCTTACCATAATACGCACTTCCAATGGTTGTAATAAGACTGTCTAGGCTGTTATAAAAAAAATCAACAATATATGTTTTATTACTGCTCCTATACTTATGCTTAGATATTTGTCCCTTTGAATTGTATTCAAAAATATGTTTGGAAGATTCTGTAACATTACTGTCGGTATCCAAATAATATACTATTGCATTCATTGGATGCCCATACTTAACAAAATCGAGAACATTTGATGTTTGTCCTATTATTTTAAAGGAAAACAATCCTAATATAATAGACAAGTAAAGGTTTTTCCCGCCTATTTTAAAAATTAGATGTAAAAATTTTGTATACAACATAGTTTTTGATTTGAATGTTTTAATATCTACGTTATAGACTTAAAATCATGAATTTGTTCCATAAATTTAAAAACATTGTTTTATAATTTTTTCAGTTAATATATGAAATACAGCTTCCAGTTAACTAACGTAATAATTATTAAATGACCCTAAATGCGTAGAGGGACTACTGTACCCAAGAATCAGGCGAAGCTGCTACCCAGGCAAGATAATGATTTGAGGGGCGTCTCCTGTTGTTCGATTCGTGTTAGGGCTTAGCTCGCATGTGAACTAGAAAACATTAAGAGCCTGTCCCGACATGTCGGGAGTTTCTGACCTAGATTCTCACAAATGCACTTCATATTGGTACGATGGACCTATTGCTCGTATATAATCCTTGACTGCTCCTTTTATATAGGAACTAAGAAGATCCTGACCAGATAATCTCTAATGAACGCACCATATCTGAAGAATAGTACCATTTAGATAAAAATAAATGCCCTACACACTTTTTGACATTTATCAAAAGAAGAATCAAATCCATCCCGTAATTTCGAAAAATAAAAAGAGCTGTCTTGGTCAATAAATAAGTAAGGCAAGGCTTTAAGTCCATCTGGGAATTGTCAAATAGGTTAATTATCTTTAAAACTCACAATACTGTACCCCAAAAAGACATGTCATACACTGCTCATAGCCAACACAATTGGCCTACAAAACAAGAAATAAAAAACCAAATCAGATGCATTTCCCTGTAGAGCTAGCTATTGGCAATTACAAAGTCAGCGCGCACTTGATTTCCGAAACGCTCGCTTTTGTATTGGGCTATAGGTATTACAAATACCTTAGGAATCGCAGTATAGACCCTATAGACGATAGCAACCGTCTTTGGATTGTTATCGGAGCAACATTTGGGGCTTTTGTGTTTTCAAGATTGGTTGGGGCCCTAGAAGATCCCATAGCATGGCTCCATAACCCTCATCCATTTCTGTATTTGTTTAGCAATAAAACTATTACAGGTGGCTTAGTCGGAGGCCTCCTAGGGGTTGAGTTTACTAAGTATCTTATTGGAGAGAAAAACTCCTCTGGAGATCTTTTCACCTTACCACTTATTTTGGCTATAATGATTGGACGGATCGGCTGTTTTTCCAGTGGTGTTTACGAGCCGACCTATGGCACCGAAACACAATTGCCTTGGGGAATGGATCTTGGTGATCATGTACTGAGACATCCTGTGGCGCTTTATGAGATTGTTTTTTTAGGAATACTCTGGTGCATATTAAAACCGCTGAAACAAAAATACCATCTGTACAATGGGCTCATTTTTAAGCTTTTTATGATTTCCTATTTTTCGTTTCGATTGGGAATCGAATGGATCAAACCTAGTAGTAAATACTATGGGGGCTTTTCAGTGATCCAATGTGTTTCTATATGGGTACTGCTCTACTACATTAAAACTATTTATCTCATATTCACAAAATCTAAAACACTACAAACACATGAGCAACACTAGGAATTACATCTACTATGACCACACCACGAGCCTGTGCATACACTGCCACAAACCCATCAGTGCCAAAATCTTGTTTGAAGACGACAAGGTATTTCTGGCCAAAACCTGTAAAGAACATGGCTTCCAGAAAGTATTGATTGCCGATGATATCCCCTATTACAAACAGATCAGAAACTACAATAAAGCCTCGGAGTATCCACGTGAGCCTCATACCAGCACTGAGTACGGCTGTCCTTACGACTGTGGTATTTGTCCAGACCATGAGCAGCACTCTTGCCTTACCTTAGTAGAAGTTACCGATCGTTGCAACCTCACCTGCCCTACTTGCTACACAAGTTCCTCGCCTCACCATGGTACACACCGTAGCTTGGAAGAGATCGAAATGATGCTCGATGTAGTGGTAAAAAGTGAGGGAGAACCCGATGTAGTACAGATCAGCGGTGGCGAGCCTACCATCCATCCACAGTTTTTCCAGATTCTAAATATAGCCAAGTCCAAACCTATCAAGCACTTGATGCTCAATACCAATGGCGTGCGAATCGCCAAAGACTTGGCATTTGTACAAAAACTACAAACCTATACCCCAAAATTTGAGGTCTACCTTCAGTTTGACTCCATGAATCCTCAAGTACTGGAAAGCCTGAGAGGAGAAGACCTGCGTGAAACGAGACTTAAGGCATTACAACATCTCAATCAATTCAATATTCCTACGACTTTGGTCGTAACCTTGCAAAAAGGCCTCAACGATTCAGAAATTGGCGAAATCATTGCTTTCGCACTGCAACAAAAATGTGTTAGGGGAGTTACTTTTCAACCCACCACAGTAAGTGGGAGACTGGAACATTTTGATCCCGCAAAAGATCGAATGACCTTAACAGAAGTTAGGAGAAAAATATTGGAACAATGTCCTGTATTTAAACCCAATGATCTAATACCTGTACCTTGTAATCCGGACGCACTGGTGATGGGCTACGCATTAAAGTACAAAGACAAAGTAGAGCCACTCACACATCTCATAGATCCAGAAATGCTCTTGAATAACTCTAAGAATACCATTGTATACGAACAAGACAAAGAGCTACATAAACATGTGCTCAAAGTATTTAGTACTGGCAACTCTATTGAGGCTATCAAACATAGTTTCAATCAATTACTGTGTTGCCTACCAGGGGTATCTGCTCCAAGCCTGAAGTACGAAAACCTTTTCAGGATCATCATTATGAACTTTATGGATGCATACGATTTTGACGTAAGGGCTATTAAAAAGTCCTGTGTACATATCGTCTCCAAAGAAGGTAAAATCATTCCTTTTGAAACTATGAATCTTTTCTATAGAGACGAATTCGAAACAAAACTTGAAAACATCAGAAAACAAATCGCACAATGAAAGCTTTAAATAAATCACTGATCATCGGAAACCTTATCGTCCTTTTGATCTACACCGCCCTACTGTTTAGTCAAGGTGGATTAACAGGCATGTTGGGCTCCGCCATGTTAATTGCCGTACAAGTATCGCTCAACATAATCGCTGCTATTTATTGCTTCATCAAAAAAGACCGTCAACTAGGTAAAAGCTTCTTGTTGAGTGCAGGACTTGTACTACTCATCGGATTCTCCACCTGTTGGGGAGGCGTCATGATCGATGGGAAATTGGGTCCCCAATAAATAATCAATGATCTCTTAAATTAACTGGTGCTTCAAGGTATTGATGCCTTCTAAGGACTAAAACCCCTTAAATCATTTGGATTTTTTAAGACAAAGGGCTACACTTGTGTTGTAAACCAGGGAAGAGTTTCGTGCCATCATTAGCATTAAATTCAACCTAGGGACAAACCAATAGATTCATCAACAAAAATATAAACAATGAAAGCCGTAGGATTTAAGACCTCACTCCCCATTACAGAGCAAGACAGTTTTATAGAGTTTGAAACCGAAAAACCCGTACCAGGCCCCAAGGATTTATTGGTAAAAATAGAGGCCATTTCGGTAAACCCGGTCGACTTTAAAGTACGCCAAAACAGCGCCAAGAACAAAGTCTTAGAAAGCCCCAAGATCATTGGCTGGGATGCCGCGGGTATAGTGGAGGCGATCGGTGCTGAAGTGAGTCTCTTTAAAGTTGGCGATAAAGTGTATTACGCTGGCGATATTACCAAACCAGGCAGCAATGCGGAATATCAAACAGTTGATGAACGCATTGTGGGTAAAAAACCTAGCTCACTAAGTATGGAAGCATCTGCTGTAATGCCCCTAACAGGCCTAACGGCTTGGGAAATATTATTCGACAGGCTTCGCATCCATTCAGAAAAGGATAAGGGCAAAACTATTTTGATGGTTGGTGGCGCTGGAGGTGTAGGCTCTATCGCAATACAACTGGCCAAAAAACTTACGGGATTGACCGTAATCGCCACAGCTTCAAGACCTGAAACTATAGAATGGTGCAAACAACAAGGGGCCGACTATGTGGTAAATCACAAAGACCTTGTCAATGAGGTTAGAAAGGCGGGCTTTCAGCATGTAGATTTCATATTGGACTTTGTGGATGTCAATTTCTATTGGGATGCATTTGTGGAGTTGATCAAACCACAGGGCCATATTGCCTCTATCACAGGTAGTAGCGAACCCATAGCATTAAACAAACTAAAGAGCAAAAG
>CAMFLX010000258.1 GCA_945957555.1 uncultured Cytophagales bacterium | reverse complement strand
TTTCCATTTCCATAAATATTTGCAGGCCAAGGTTCTATAGGGGCGCCACGGTTCGGCAATTTCTACCATTCTTGTTTTGAGGTCCTTACCTGTTTCATTGAGACGGTAGAGTTTAATCATCGCTTGTTGTATGCCCAAGTCATCCACAGGCAATACATCTGGTCTGTGTAATGCAAACATTAAAAGCATCTCCACGGTCCATTTGCCTACGCCTTTGATTTGTGTTAGGTATTTGATGATCTCTTCATCAGTCATTGGTTCTATCAGTTTCACGGAAAGACCCTGATCTAAAGAAAACCGAGCTACGTTTTTGAGACAACTGGCCTTTTGTCCAGAAAGTCCTACAGAGCGCAAAACTGACAGATCTAATGCAAGTACTTGCTCTTGATGAGGGTATTGGTGCTCAAAAAGGGCCAGAAAACGTTTGAAGATTGTATCGGCGGCTTTGATGGAAAGCTGTTGGGAAACTATAGATTCTAAAATAGTCAAATAAAGGTCATTGGTTTTGGGGCCAAGCGTAAAGGTAGTTTTATCGATGACAGATTTTAATAAAGGATCTTGTTGTAGATGTGCGATCATGTTAAACGTATTCTTGAATATGATTGTAAAAATAATGAAATATAATATCAAATATCCAAGGTTGCTAGGAGTGTTCCTTCTACTTGGCTTTGTTGTTCATGGTTCGTAAATTACATACCTTTGTTTGATAACGATTTTCGATCAATGATTACTACTATTGTACATGTCTATGTTAAGCCTGAACATATCGACGATTTTGTGAAAGCTTGTCAGGCAAATCACGAGGCTTCGGTGAAAGAGGCTGGCAATCTTCGTTTCGATATTTTGCAAGACGCGAACTATCCAGCGAAGTTTGTTTTGTATGAGGCTTATTCCTCCGAAGAGGCTGCCCTTGCACATAGAGAAACCTCTCATTATTTAAAATGGCGCGATACAGTAGCACCTTTTATGGCACAGTCAAGAGAAGGAGTGAAGCATAAAATACTATTCCCCAAATCAGTTTGATTTTTTATGACTCCTTCATTTGTATTTGCGACCAATCCCGAGTTTTATTTTGGTATAGGTAAGCGCCATACATTAGCTACTTTGGCATTGCGATATGGCAAAACTGTATTGTTGGTCACTGGGGCTAATTCGTTTTCGTCGACCTTGTATTATCAAGACCTGTTGGATACTTTTTCTCAAAAGGGTTTGAATTACCACCATTTTAAAGTGGACCAAGAACCTTCTCCTGCTTTAATAGATACTTGTACTGCTCGGTATCATTCAGCAGGGATAGATTTGGTGTTGTCGATAGGAGGTGGGAGTGTTTTGGACGCAGGTAAAGCTATTTCAGCAATGCTACCGTTAGGTGGGGCTGTAAGGGAGTATCTGGAAGGTGTAGGCACAAATGTACATCCCGGCACAAAAGTGCCCATGATTGCTGTGCCTACTACTTCGGGCACAGGTAGCGAAGCTACCAAAAATGCAGTGCTTTCCGAAATAGGGGAGAACGGTTTTAAAAAGTCATTGAGACATCAGAATTTTATACCCAATATTGCTCTTATTGATCCAGAATTGTTAATAAGTTGCCCTAAAGAGGTGACGGCCTTTAGTGGTATGGACGCCTTTACGCAATTGCTAGAATCTTTTCTTGCAACAACGGCCAATCCAATGACGGATGCTTTGGCGAAACAAGGTCTGGAATTGATTTTTAGATCGTTGATAAAGGCTTATCAGGATGGTAATGATGTGGAAGCTCGTGCGGATATGGCTCTGGCTTCCTATTGGTCAGGGATTACCTTGGCCAATTCGGGTCTTGGTCTTGTGCATGGTGTGGCTGGAGCTTTGGGTGGGTATTTTAAAATTCCACATGGGGTGATTTGTAGCAGATTGATGTATGCTGCTAATGTGTTTACTGTTCAGAAATTGAGGGCTAGTATGGATGGAGGGCTAGCATTGACAAAGTATGCACTTGTGGGTAAAATGTGTGCAAAACAGAGCCATAAAACCGAAACTTATTATATTGATTATTTACTAGATTATATTCGCGATTTGACTTTAACGTTAAATATTCCTCAACTATCCTCTTGTGGTTTAACCGCTATGGATATTCCAAGAATAATAGCGGCATCTGATTGTAAAAACAACCCTGTACAGTTCTCGAAAGTAGAAATGATTGAGACTCTGCAGATGGCCCTTTGATGTTTATGTTTTTCGGATCTTGGACTTACTTCTTTAGGAAAGGGTAATTCAAGTTTTTTTTGATGATATTAGTCAGTTGAAATATATTTTGAAATTTTATTGTGAGAGAAACACCTTGCGTGGTATTTTGATAAGGCCTCATTATGTGACGTATAGGGTATTTGTACTTCGTTTTACCCAGTATTTTCTGATCTCCTCCTTAAGTAAATATACTTGTATTGGTATAGCATACGTTTGAGGGGCACTTATTATGTAGTATCTTCACACTTTATTCTCCCACTAGGACTTTATGGTGATCTCAAAGGAATTTGCAATAGATTTAGGCAATAACAATACTCTCATTTTTGATAGCGAATCTATCTTGTTCTCAGAGTCTACCTGTATCGTGGTGACTGAGCTCGACCAAACTACCTTTGCTATAGGCGACAAGGCTTTGGATATGTTCGAAAAAACACCACAGCGCATCAAGGCCGTGAAACCTTTAAAGGGGGGGTAATCGCTCATTATAACTATGCAGAGCAAATGCTCAAAGCCATGGTGCATAAGTCCTTTCCCAATAATAGTTTTTTCAATCGTTTTGATCATATAATATCGGGGGTACCTTATGATACTACCGAGGTAGAGAAAAGGGCTCTCAGGGATGTTTTGGAGCAGTTCAGTCCACAAAGTGTGCATTTGGTGTATGAGCCACTTGCTGCGGCTATTGGCATGGGGCTAGATGTCCAAGAACCCAATGGCAAATGTATTGTAGATATGGGTGGAGGCATTACAGAGATTGCTATAGTTTCACTTTCGGGTGTGGTAACTCATGAGTCATTAAGAGTTGCGGGTGACACGTTCACGGAAGACATACAAGAATATATCAGGCGGCAATATAACCTTGCCATTGGGTTTCACATGGCTGAAAGTGCCAAAATAAATGTAGGTTCGGCACTTCATGAGCTTACAGATGTTCCTGATGATTTTATGGTATTGGGGAAAAACACCATTACTGGTATTCCTACCGCTAAACAAATCACCTATACTGAAATCGCGCAAGTACTAGATCGTTCTATCATTAAGATCGAAGAAGCTATCACTAGAGTTTTGGAAGCAAGCCCACCCGAATTAGCCTCGGATATTTATGAAAATGGTATTTACCTTACGGGCGGAGGATCATTACTGAGAGGTATGAAAGATAGATTACAAAGGAAATTTGATTTGATCATTCACCAAGATCTGGAGCCTTTACTTTCTGTGAGCAAAGGTCTTGGTAAGATTTTGGGCGCTTCGCAAAAGCACAAAGCTTTGCTAATGGTTTAATTACTAAACCGTAGCCTAGCTTTTTAGTTAGTTAGTTAGTTAGTTAGTTAGTTAGTTAGTTAGTTAGTTAGTTAGTTAGTTAGTTAGTTAGTTAGTTAGTGTAATTGACTTAAAAAGACCACAGATGTAGGTAATTGCACAAATAAGTTGTTATTGTTTATTGTAAGATTAAACAATTTCTAAGTTAAATGACAAGACTGTTAAAAATCATACATATACTTTCAACACTACCTTTATTCTTCGGTAGTTTTATTTTCTTTTACTGGTTTTATAAAAGGACATGGTATGCTGAGGATGTGAAAATAGAATTACTCGCTTTCTTTACTTTACTTGGTTTTTTATTATTTGCTTTTACAACATTAATTCTTTGTATTTTTTTTGTTCTTAAAAATCGAACCGATTGGAAAAAGACAATTATCCCAATAATATTTATCATTACAACATTTCCAGTAATTGACTTTTATGAAACATTACATACTTCACTTTCTGAAAAAGCATTTGTCCGTATTAAAAACAAAACAGATAATCAAATCAACAGAATTTGGTCTGAAAATTTTGAAATAATATGCAACGAAGAAGATGACAATTTTGTAATTTCTTTTTATCCAATTTACACTTACGATTGGAAAGGTGAGTATACAAGTGGCGAGTATGAATATACGATAAATGAACTGTATATAGATGTAAAGCAAAAAGACGGAAAACTTAAAACGTACCACTTCCCACCACTTTCGAAAGGAAGTTGTGCCACAATTAATTTGGGCGATATAATTGGACATAATACAACGAACCGCTGACATATTAATTAACCTGAAGTCCGGTTAATTTGTTTTTTATTCTTTGAATAGTACTCATTTGTTTGGGTTCTCAAACAAAGCTGCTTTTAAAAGGTTCCTACTCTATAAGGGTGATGTTCGCCATAATCTAATTGTCTTTTACATGTGGCAGGACAAGCACAATTGTTTTTTATGACTAGGTTATTCATTGTACTTATCCTCGATTTAGGAATTGGGTTTGAGATGCATGCTCAACATATTGGGCCTACACAGCATGGTATATATCCTAAGATCAAGAGGATAGCAGAAAAGCATAAACTGACAAAACTTGCTTATGATGCCGTTTTTGTTTCAAGTCCTACCACTGTACTGTCCGATCAAGATGAAAACATAACGAAGTCCAATAAACAAAAGAGGAAAGACCCCAATTCCCGCTATGCAGGCCGAATCATAAAAAAGATAGAAATCGTCGTTTACGATCCATTTGGCCATTCGGTGAGTGATACCATGAGTCGAAAGATCAATGGCTTACAAAAGTTGGGCAATAGAATACATTTGTCCACCCATAAAGCAGTTGTACATAATCTGTTACTTTTTAATGAAAATGAAGCATTAGACATTTTGGGAATCTCAGAATCGGAGCGGATTTTGAGAGAGGCGCGCTATGTAGGGGATGCCCGCATATGGGTTTCTGGTAGTAAAAATGCCAGAGATAGTGTAGATGTATTGGTCATTGTACATGATCGATGGTCATGGGACTTACAAGGTAATCTCAATAGTACGTCCAGTGGTTCGGCAGTATTTAGAGATCGCAATTTCGGAGGTTTGGGCTTGTTGTTTGAACAGTCTGCCAGCTATGATTATATATCTGGAAACTATAACTACCGAAGTCAATATAGTGTGAACAGTATAGGTAACAGTTACATTAGCTCCACCTTGTATTATACCGACGAGAAGGAGATTTCCCAAGTAGGCTTGAGCTTTGATAGGTCTTTTTATTCCCCATTGGCAAAATGGGCAGGTGGTGCTTCTGAAACAAAGACATGGACCTATTTTAAGTACACTAGCCCTGATTCCATCTCAAAGGCATTCTTCTTAGACTATATAAACTCTGATTACTGGATTGGTCGCAGTTTTAATCCTGGCAAGAAAAGCAGCCATATTGACAAAAAGAGTCGGAACATAGGTGTTGCCTTTAGGTATGCAAATCTACACCATATAGAAAGGCCTAGCTTTCGCGATATTGATACAGGAATGGTCAATGTGAATAGTAGTCTATATCTGGGTAGCTTAGGTTATTCTAAGCGTAAGTATTATAAGGACAAATATATTTATCGTTTTGGGGCAAATGAGGATGTGCCAGAAGGCTCACTTGTTCAACTTACGTATGGTCTCAGGGATTTAGAGTTGCATAAGCTTCGTTATTATCTAGGTCTGGAGATTTCTACTGGGAGGCATTTTGATGGATTAGGCTATTTGTCCAGTAGTCTGTCGTATGGTTCATTTTTTAACAAATCTATAAAGAACGAATCTGCTTTAAATGCTGGCCTATTCTATTTCAGTGATCTCTTTCGTTTAGGGAAATGGAAAGTCCGTCAGTTTTTAAATTATAAATTGGTTTACGGTTTCAACAAGCCGCCCAAAGACTACATCAACTTACGTCCTGAAGAGATGGATGGTTTTGATATTGACACCTTGCGTGGAAGTCGTAAGATGGTTCTGTCCCTGGAAACAGTTTTGTATGCACCTTATCGTGTAGTAGGTTTTAGTTTTGCCCCAGTGCTGTTGTTTAGTTTTGGTGTACTTAATGCAGAGCGTTCTCAGTTTTTCGATACCCAAGTATACCAGACTTATGCTTTGGGACTCTTAATTAGAAATGAAAATTTGGTAGCCAGTAGTCTGCAAATAAGTGCAGGATACTACCCTTACTTGGCGGGTAACAGTAGCCAATCGTTTAAAATGAATCCCATAACTAGCCTTACCTTAAAAGTGTATGGTTTTGCTATTTCAAAGCCTAGCCCCGTAGTATATCAATGACTTGCTTGTTTCTCTAGCTTTATGAAAAATCTTTTAAATGGTATACAAGTCATCAATCGGATAAAAAACAACACAAACAGTATTCCTTTTATCAAATTATCCTATTTTTGTACTTCTTATTTTAAATAAAACTTCTAAATATGAACAAATTATTTCTAGTTATTTTATCTTTTTGTGCGAGTCTGGTTTGGTCTCAGAACTATTATGACACCACGCTTTTGGGGGATAAATCAGTTTACGTGGCTTCTAAAGCCAAAGGAGCTATTACCATAGATGCCGATGGTTCTGAAAAATCATGGGCAAAGGCCAAGTGGGCACCAATGCCACACGTATGGCTAGGGGCAAAGCCTGCCGCTACTGACATCTCAGGGCAGTACAAGTTGCTTTGGGATCAAAACTATCTCTATTTCTTGGTCGAGATTACCGATGACTCACTGTCTGATCAACATAAAAGTCCTTTTGATCTTTGGTGGGAAGATGATTGTCTAGAACTTTTTATAGATGAGGACAACTCAAATGGCAACCACCAGTCTGTCTCTTATACACATCTCCGAGCCCACGAGACGTAGAGGA
>CAMFLX010000257.1 GCA_945957555.1 uncultured Cytophagales bacterium | reverse complement strand
GTTATTGGTTATTGGTTATTGGTTATTGGTTATTGGTTATTGGTTATTGGTTATTAATAAAATATATCAGTATTTTATATAACAATAAGGCTAAGATTCTCTCAGTTATCTATCAATCTGCACCAGAAAACCATCAATCAACCCTGGATACCCTAGCGCACTATATGCTTCACCCATCCGGCATACTCGTTCACCCGAGTATCCGACACCTTCTCCTGACTGGCCAAGTGCTTCTCCCGCTCTGCACACTCGTCTACCCGAGTACACTACATGCTTCACCCATCCGGCATACTCGTTCACCAGAGTTTCCAACTCCTTCTCCCAACTTGCCAAGTGCTTCACCCGCCCTGCACACTCGTCTACCCGAGTACACTACATGCTTCACCCGTCTGGCATACTCGTCCACCCGAGTATCCGACACCTTCACCCGACTTGCCGAGTGCTTTTACGCTCTGGCTGACACCTTCCGCAGCTTTTCCAAGTGCTTCTACACGCTTGCACACTCTAGTTTGTACGCTCGGCCTCAAAATGGGAATCATCTGCTTCTGAACATTACCATACTTGTTAGTGATTTTGCTAAAAATGACATGATACGTGTTACTTCATTCCCTTAAAATAGCGGACGTTATAAAAAGGTCAGGTCTCCCGATGGATCGGAAAACCTGACCTTTTTAAATTTTATAAACTTGCGCCAGGAGTAAAATTTGATATTTATTTTAAAAATAATCCCTGCGAGTTTTAACGCAATACTCGTAGGGGAGGGCTTAAAACTTTAGTTTTTAATTAGCTTAAAGTCAGATTTTTGTGTTTGAGATTTCAATTTAAGCAAATAGACTCCTGGTTTTAATTGTTGACCAAATTCAAATTGCCCAATATGAGAACCTGCGTAAATTAATTTACCTTCGAAATTGAGTAAATTCAATTCAGTTAATTCTTTTAAATAGATATTAAAATTGTCATCGCTTGGATTTGGGCTTACAATCCAAGTATCAATGTCAGTAGAAAAATCTACATGAGTGATACATTTTACTTTGTCAAGAATAGCTATGATACCAGTGTTTCCTTCGGCACATGTTGCACAAGAGTCAGTAAATGCAGTTCCTCCCCAGTCGCCATTGCAATCTTGAATACATGCTTCTGCGAAATCAGAAACACATTGTTTGCAACTATCTATAAATGATGATCCAAAAGGAACTCCTTTACAATCAAAGCATGCATCAATCGAAACCGAACAACCACAGTCTCCAGCACTTTGTCTATCTTTTTGAATAGGACATTCATCTGAGTTGTCTGTAATATATCCTGCTGGTTTTGTACAACTTAATACATAGTTATTTTCATCACCATAGCCATCAGCATCAACATCAGCATACCATTTAATAGGTGCTTTTATTGTAGAATCTATAGGGTTGCAATCGTCGGTATCTAGAATTCCATCTTCGTCATCGTCTGTATCCATGCAATCGATTAAACCATCTTTGTCTGTATCAATCGATACTTTTCCTGTGGTTCCTCCAATACAAGTATTACATGCATCCAAATACGCATTACCCCCTACTACATTGGCACAGTCTTTTTGCTTAGCTTCGATTGTGATTGAAGTTTCTGTTTTAGCTCCTTTATCGTCTGTAGCAATCGCTTTCAATGTGTGTGTGCCAACTGTAATTGATTGTAAAGCTAAATCATTTTGACTAGCCTCTCCCCAAGTATATGGAGCTGAACTTTCTTGTCTAACCAAAACATTATCTAAGTACAATGCTACATTTGAAATTGTACCGTCTATATCAGAAGCATTTACTTGAACTACAAATGCTGTATTGGCTGCTACAATAGCCTGATTAATAGGAGAAGTAAATGAAACAGAAGGCACTTTGTTTAAACAACTAGTTTCTGTTTGCCCGCATCCACATATACCCGGCGCTTGTTTTAGTGGATCAATTGGGCATTGATCCCCATTATTATTAACATATCCAATAGGTTGCGTACAAGCAGTTTTTAAATTATTAGGATCTCCTTTGCCGTCATTATCGGTATCTATATACCAAATAGTAGCCAAACCAACTAGTTTATTTAATGGCTCACAGTCGCTAATGTCTAAAACTCCGTCATTATCATCATCAGTGTCGAAACAATTAGGCACTTTATCCAAATCTGTATCTAGTGTGGTTTTTCCAGTAGTTCCACCAACACATACTCCACAAGTATCTAATTTTGCAGTTCCACCAGCAACACCAGCACAGTCATTTACCAATTGTATGGTAACCACAACTACTGCTGACGTAGTAATGGCTCCGTCATCATCCGTTGCCTTAACAGTTAAGTTATAAGTACCGGCAGGAATTGTATTGTAAATAAACTCATAGGGTGCAACATTATCAGTTCCAAGACTAGTAGTACCATTGAAAAATTCTACTTTGCTAATAGTTCCATCTTGGTCGGCTGCGGTGGCTTTGATAGTTAAGTTGTAAGGAGCATTGAATTTGCTGTTTGTTGTTGGACTTGAAATGGATACAGTAGGTGCTTTGTTTGGAGCAACTACATTTATAGCAATTGCTTTAGAAACGGAAGTGTTTCCACTATTATCTGTTGCTTCAGCGGTAATGTTATATGTTCCTGCTACAACATTTAGCCAAGAATATGTAAAAGGACTCGTTAAATCTTCACCAAGTTTGGTAGTACCATTAAAAAACTCAACTTTAGCTATAGTGCCATCAGCATCAGATGCTGTTGCAGTAATATTTACAGTTGCAGGTGCTGTAAAAGCTGTAGTGCTAGTTGGTGCTGTGATGGCGACTGTTGGTAAGATCGCTCCACTTGACACTTTGAACCAGTCGAATTCAATGTTACCAGTAATGGCTACAAACTTGAAAACTTTTGTGCCTTTTGTCAAATCAAAGCTTCCTAATATACTAGTAACAAATGTGTTAATAGAAGCAGTTGGATTGATGGTAAAGGTTCCTAATAGTGTATTGTCGACATATAAAGCTAATTTTTGAGCTGTTTTGTTGATTGTACTTAAACTAGCCTCTATCTTGTATTTTCCATTGCTAGGAATATTAACAGAATATTTCAACCATTCATTTGCCTTAAAATCAGCTACTACAAAATTAGTAGTTGATTTAGCTTTCATATCTACAATTTCTCCTGGTCTTATATTCCAATGGTCATCATTGATAGCAATTGTACCATTTATGGCACTACCATAGTTCTCAAAATAAGCTGCATTTTGCCCACCATAGTCAAAATGTTCAGCTTCTATATTTGTGTTAATTGCACGAAGAGTACTTTTATACGGTCTTGATACACCTTCTTTTGCAAATAAGCCTTGTGTGATTCCTGTGTTTAAAGTAAATGCTACTTTAGCGGCATATAGTCCTGCCCCTGTTGCAATTAAATTGAAATACATTTCTCCGTTTACATACGCATAAGCACTTACCGTAGAAGATGCTAAAGCAGTTAAATCTGCTACTTTTTTAATATTAGAACTTACTACAAGTTCTTTGGTTATGCCAGAAAGTTTAAAGTTTGCTCTATCGCCTTCATTCACTTTTTCCCAAGTAATATTGATTCCATTTGGAATAGTGTCCGCAAAACGGATATTGTATTTCCTTTTGCCACCATCTATTAAAAGCGGAACATCGCTTATTGGGCCGTTTGGTTTTGTGTTTGCACAATGATCGTCTGCAAATTCGTAATATAAAGTTCCTTTATTGTCTGAAGTTTTTCCGTTTACAGTCTTGGTTGGCCAGTAAATTTTTAATCTTCCAAGTCTCATTTTGGTTTTCAGTCCTGAGAAACCAGCTTGTAAAGGAGTAAAATTTACATTGTCAGCAATAAATGGATGTGCTGTCGTCATCCATTGTCCTTTTACACCTGTTAATGAACCATCCAAATCCTCCATAAATGAAATAGATGGACTAAATTCATCTGCTGCAACAGGGTCGAAAATGGTGCAATTTGAGAATGTTACTCCTGTTGCAAAATGAGGCAAGAATTTATTAGCACCACCAAATGTTGTGAATACCGATTGTCCTGCTTTATCATAATTTACAAAGTGGCAATTGTTTATAGTTTCAACACCATCGTACATTGAAGTTGCAAATTTTGAAACAGGGGTGCCAGTTTGGTTTTCGCTATTGCCTACAGCTAAACCGTTTGAGAATTTACCATCGAAAGTACTAATGAATGCACCAAGACCTTCATCATCTCCAACTTTAAATTCATTGAAATTTATATTACTACCTCTAAACCAAATAGAACGATAGTTTTTGAAGCCAGTAAAATTGTTGATAGTATTGCCTGTATAGAAATAATGTGCCGTGATTACATTTTTTCTAGCTGAGTCATCTGTAAAGTCAAAATCCATTCCTACATAGCAGGCATGTGCTCTATTGCCATCCATAGCTTTTAAAGCTAAATATGGGATTTTGTTTTTATAAGCTTTTGCAGTACCTCCAGGTAATTGAGCATAAGCATTCCAATAACCTGTTCCTGTTCCTGAAACAGCATTGTTTGTGATGATGTTAGTAGGGTTACTTATCCAGATAGCTGCCGGACCTTGTAGTCTATTTGTTTGCAGAAAAATATCACTAGGCAATAAATTTTTACCACTTGCAGGTTGTTTTACCACTGCCACCAAATTGTGGTTGATTGTATTTCCTGATTCATTTCCGTCTTCCAAGAAAATAGCATGTCCAAATGTATTGTAAATAACATTGTCTTCTACTACTGCATTATTTGTAGCATGAACTGTGATAGCTCTACTAAAGCAATTTTTTACAACTGAATTTTTGATATACTGACCTTTTACATCACCTGCTATATGCCAATGAAACGGATATCTACCCAAAATACCTGATTGACCCATTCTGCTCAATTCAACGCCAGAAATATTGGCTGTACTTAAACTCATAGACATGATATGTCCACCCAATTTGCTAGACAAAGAACTGGCATCGCCTTGTATTTTTATGTTTCTTGACAATAAACCTACTTCTGCTCTTTCATCCAGTATCCAACTTCTTTTACCGTTCGAAAATGTTTGCAATTTTCCAAAATGTTGATACCTGAGAACGCTATCAAGTGTAATAGTTTTTTTGTCGGTAGAGATTGCTTTAATTATCCTTGTTTCAGTTTCGTTGTAATTAAAATTTTTGCCTTTACCTGTAGTTTCAATGCCCGTGGTTGTAATCATTATTTGATCGTCAATTTTCCAATCAATCGCTTCTTCAAGAACTATGGTAGATGCACCTGCAAGTGCTGTGGCATTTAAAAAGGTCCATGATTTCTTTATTTCGCCATGAATAGATATTTCACCTCCAGTTTCGGCCATTAAACATTTGTAATCGCTATTAGAAAATTTGGCGACATCATTTCCTTTGAGTGTTAAAGTGCCCGCCTGTAAATACCTATAATTAGGTGTGCCCCATTCAAAATACCCTTTAGTGCCCATTACCATTAATAATTCGGTTGAGACATTAATGTTCTTTGAATAATCAATGACCAAAACGCCCTCAACATGTATTTCATTAACATCTACATTCATGTCTAATAAAACCGCTGAATTGGAAGCAATATGTACTTGATTAGTACTGGTTGGCACTTTGCCATCCATCCAAGTGTTGGGATTCGACCATCTCTGCAAGGATGCATAATTTCCTGCGACTGGTTTGGCGGGAAGTGTAGATGCCTTTGACATTATCATCTGAGCTTGAAGATTGACAATGAAAGATGTTAAAATTAAAGTGACTAATTTTGTTTTCATAATTTTTCAATTTCACACCACCGTAATTATTTATTATTCAGTTAAAATCAATTTTTATACAACTTTTTTATTTAGCATTGTTTGTTGTTAAACCTCGTGATTGCAACAGGATACCATTAAATAATTTAAGACTGGTTTGTAAACTACTTTTATAACTATACGATTGAAATTTGTTTAACTTTATATATTTGAAATACTTCAAATTACAATTACAAAAGTATAATATCTAAAAATAATCGAAGAGGTAGATACGTGGTTAAAAAGCGGTGGTAATGTAGTTGACCCCCCAAAAATCAATAGATTTCAACTTTGTTCCAGTTGAAATGGGACGAACTAAGGAACAGTCCGTCCATTCCGACTCGCTTTTTCATCGCCACCCACATTTTTAACACCTTTCTGCCCGATTTCACGACCCAAATCCTATTGAGAAGCATTAAACCCAGAATACGCATTTGGGGTTTTGGCGAGACGGAATGGTACAAAAAAGTCATGAGACACGGAGTTTTTCTGAGTGAAAAGCTAGTAGTTCTAGCTTGAATGAAGAAAAACGAGTATCGAAATGAATTTGAAGTAGCATTTTGTCGCAGTAAATTTCTAATGCGTATTCTGGGTTAAAGACGTATGGCTCTAAGTCTTCCAGTTGCCATCAAATTATAACTTAACTGTTCGTAATACCTCGTAAGCAATAATGCAGAACGTGAACATCTCGACCGGCAAGGTGCTTCCATAGTTCCATCACGTGCTTACACATGCTTACATACTCTAGTTTGGGCGTCTCATCATGCTAAAGCTTGGTCTTCAATACTAACGCGAGGTTTGGACCTCGCCGACGTTTCGTTTCCTTAAAATAGCGGGACGTATAAAAAAGAAAGGTCTCCCAATATATCGGGAAACCAGACCTTGTTTAATTTTATAAGCATGCGTTACCTTGGGGCAAATTATAGAAAACACCACGGACATATGGCTATTCTACCCCTACCTAATCACATGGTGCCAATATCTTATCTATTAGTTCCATTTGCTCAAATGAGGCATTTAAAATAATATTTGATTTGGATGTTTTCCTTCAAAATAAGTCAAATAATACTCACTATTGATACTATTGACATTTCTGCTTATTGTTTTATCAAAGCATTTATTTATCATAC
>CAMFLX010000256.1 GCA_945957555.1 uncultured Cytophagales bacterium | reverse complement strand
AAGTTTGAAAAAGAGCTTCAGAGCTATGACTTATCTAATGAGCTGACCATAGTGTATAAGCTATTGAAGAAAATGCATGCTCACACTTCTGAAGGGTATCATTATAAACAAATGTATAACAAGCACGTGGCGTATATGCTAGCGCTTGATAAGGCGGAAGATATTATCACAGATTACTTCCGCAAGTACGGTGAATATTTTGTGGCTTCAGACCCTACTAAGAAAACAGAGCTAGAGTTCATGCTCAAGGAACTTTGTAATGTTTCCAAATTGTATCAATCTCACAGGTTATATGTGTATCAGAACCTCGTTTACATCTTTCATTTGATCCATGTGAACGAAAATGTGGAAATCTCCAAGGAAGACGATGCTGTAGAAGATATCTTCTCAAAGATTGACAAGATTTTCGAAGATTATTATCTCGATACGTTTTATTTCAATATCAAGATTGTGTTTGAATTCTTGAAAATGGAATACTACTCCAAGTACAAGCTCTACAAAAATGTGGAGAAATACTTTGATCAAGTAAACATGGTGCTTCCCATCTTCTTGGATTGCTATTCCTTGTTTACATTCCCTTCAAGAGTGCTGCTTACAAAGCTTGAGCGCAACTTAAGGATGTATTATGAAAGGAACCTTTACGACGAGTCGAAAATCTTGCTAGATAACGTTTATTTGGATAAAGATGATAAACCAAGTTTCATATTACACCATTCATATAGAGCACTTTGCTGCTATTATGTAGATAAATATGAAGAGTGTACAACTTGGTTGGATAAACTTACTGAAAACGTGGTATTCAAGTACTATCCAGAGGCATTTGTTCAAGTCAAGTTGTTGTTGATCTTGCAGTATGCATTGTTGAAAGATAAAAAAGGATTTGAGCAAACTTTTGGTAGTATCAAGAGGTTCATCAGGGACGATGAAAATGAAGAACTTGATACCAACTATATGCTTGCATATTTGAAAATGCTCAGATATTCATTCTCGGATAATCCTAAATTAAAGGCTATCAAGATGAGAGAATATATGTCAAAGATTGTATTGCCAGAAGAAGGCTTCTGTATGCTAAACTATGTGAGGCTAGACGACAGGCTCTTGCAACGATTGATGTAATCATTTATTTGGTTCAAAATATTAAAAGCTCCGCATGGGGCTTTTTTATTTACTAATTTTAATGTTTGGGAATGATATCTTCAAACTAGCAAATACATACTCTACTCTAATTTAGTTATAAAAGTGAGATGCTATAAAAATAGCTTAATCAGATGTTGAATCGAGCCTTTTTAACAAACTTAAATTATCGAAGACTAATTGTTAACTTTTGTTTTTTGGTGATACAATAAAACAGAATCATTTTGCGTTAGTAGAAACTAATAAGATGTTATTTTTTGATTTATATGCTACTTTTTTGGTTATCCCAAAAGATTTTATTTCGAATATTGGCCGTTGGTATGATGTGCTTTGTTTGTTTAGGGCATGGAATATATGCTCAGATACTAAAATCACCTTGGCAAGGTATAGAAAAAGGATTCCTCCCTTGGGGCGAAATGAATATAGTGCCTCAAAAATATCAAATTTTTAAACTGGATATAGAATCTTTTAAAAAGCGATTAGCTCCGCTAGACGCTAGAAGTATATATTCTACAATTTCTTCTGAAGTAGTACTTGAATTGCCCATGCCTGATGGAAGTTTGCAGCCTTTCAAGGTAAGTGAGAGTAGTATGATGGCTCCGACTCTGGCAGATCAATTTCCTAATATTAAAACTTATGATATAGTTGGAGTAGATGATGGAGCGCGGGGGAAGTTAGATTGGACCAGTTGGGGCTTACATGGAATGGTTCGCAGTGTTAATGGAGATTTTTTTATAGACCCTTATGCATTAGGAGATAGTGTACATTATATCTCTTATTTCACGTCTGACTTTGTGAAAGAAAGTCAAAATTTATTTGATGAAAAAATTTTCCACCCAGTTTCTAATGTCAAAAAATATTTGGCAGGAGCTGTTGGTCGGTCAGAAAATGCCTGTTCGGGTGTGGCGCTGAGGATATATAGATTAGCAATAGCGTGCACCGGTGAATATGCTAAAGCAGTAACGGGCTTAACCCGCCCTACTCTAGAACAAGTTTTTTCTTCAGTATTGACATCTATAAATAGAGTTAATGGCGTTTATGAAAGTAAACTAGGTATTAAATTAGTATTGGTTGCTAAAGAAACTTCTGTATTATTTACAGATCCAGCATCAGATCCTTACCCAGGGAGTCCTGATATGTGGGCTATATATGATTTGAGTCAGGGTATTTTGGATCAATACATAGGAAACAAAGAATACGATATAGGTCATACATTGCATAATCAAGGGGGCGGGCTTGCTTCAATGTCAAGTGTGTGCAAAAGAGAGGCAAAAGGTAGAGTCGCTACTGGTCTTAAGGCTCCTAAAGGTGATCCTTTTGATATTGACTATCTGTGCCATGAAATTGGCCATCAGTTTGGTGCTACACATACCTTTTCTGTTAGTTCAGCGGCATGCGATGGCAATATTCACGAAGGTACACGTGTGGAACCTGCGGGAGGGGTTTCTATTATGTCATATTAGGGCTTTGCAGCCCTAATAATATTGCCAAACATAGTATTGCGTATTTTCATAGTGTGAGTAGGGCACAAATAGGGGCATATATTACTACTGATTCGGGTAGTGCTTGTCCAATGCTCAGTATAACTGACAATCATCCTCCTGTGGTAAGTACAACTAACAGCATTAGCGTGCCGAAATATACTGCATTTAAGCTTTCTGGTTCTGCGATTGACTCAGACGGTGATATTCTTAGCTTTCAATGGGAAGAAGTTGATGAAGCAAGCTGGTACAAATGATTGGACAATAGGGCAGAGTCCTTATTTTCGTTCCTTTATACCTTCTTCTGATCCTTGGCGGTCATTTCCTTCCGACTCGGTTGTTTTAAGTGGTGATTATTCCAGTAAAATGGGTGATATAGCGCCTTCTAGTTCACAAACGTTGCATTTTAAACTGATTGCACGTGACGGGAAAGTAGGAGGGATATGTGAGTCTCCTACCACAGTTAGTGTGGAGAATCTTGGTCCATTAAAAATGTCTTCGTTTAATCAAACAGGTGTTTTTTTGCCCAGAAATACAAAACAGCTCATTACTTGGGAAGTAAATGGTATAGATAAAGAACCTTTAAATTGTGAATTCGTAAATCTTCTATTGTCTGTTGATGGTGGACGGACTTATAATTCATTGGTTAACCATGTGCCCAATGATGGAACAGAAGAGATTGTGTTGCCGGATTTTTCCAGAACCCAAATTGCTTGTCGAATTAAAGTTGAAAGTTATGACCAAACTTTCTTTGATATTAATGATGTAGATTTTACGATCACTTCAGATAGTAATGGTTATGTTGGTAAGGATATGTTAATAACCTTAAGTCCAAATCCTGCTAATGAAAATGTGTTTATTTCAATATCGGGCATAATTCCTGATATCTCTACTCTATTTTATATGTATGATCTTTCAGGACAATTGCTAAAGAAAGAAGAAATTTGGGGAAATGATTATTTTCAAAAGAATTACAATCTTCTTACTCTTTGCAAAGGTTTGTACGTTGTCGTAGTTAGTAATTCCAAGCAAAAACAAGTTTGTCGGTTTTTAAAAGAATGAAAATTCGCAATTGATTAATAAGCTAAAGGTATTAATTAAATTCCGATGTAAATAGGAATCACTTTTGCGGTGTCATTTAGATATAAGATTATAAATAAGAATGCCACTGTATAAACAGTGGCATTCTATAAAAAATATGCCCCAGTTGTATCTGGAACCTAATTACTAAAGAGACTCCCTAAAGAGTGCTACTTATAAAAAAAATATCTTTATTTCGCAGGCTCAGTAGTTCCTCCTTGAGCCGGAGCAGCTGGAGCTGGCTGTTGTAACGGAGCTTGATCTACTTTTGCACTTTTAGCTTTTTCAATGTTTACTGATTTATTAACTTGTACGTCACCTGTTTGCAGTAAACTGTAAGTAATACAAACAAGGAACAATACAGAAACACCTACCCATGTTGTTTTTTCTAAGAAATCACTGGTTTGTTTGTGTCCAAATACTTGTGAGTTGCCACCCATCATCGGTCCAGCACCACCACTTTTAGGGTTTTGTAGTAAGATAGCTCCCGTCATTATTACAGTTGCTATGATTGAGATAATTGCAATGATTAACATATTCTATAGTAAATTTTCGATTTCTAAAATCTTAGATGCGAAATAAGCACTTTTTTGTGGATTAGACAATATTAATTTCTTATAAGTTTCTATTGCCTTCACATATTTTTTTTGTTTGGTATATATTTTTGCTAATGATTCCGAGAAAAAGTCGTTGGAATTAGAGGTGAACTTCTCCGAAAGATCTTCTCTTACCTCGTTTTCTTCGGGTATAAAGGTGTTTTTTATACTCTTTGGAGGATTGCTCAAAAAGGAATCAATGGCGTCTTGTGGTTTGGGTTTAGAGATCTCAAATGTATTTTCTAAAAATTTTGAGATGAGGTCATTGAACGTGTCTACTTCTGTGTTTTGAAAAGGACTTTCTTGATGTCTGTAGTTGTCTACAGGATTTGTATGCAACAAGGTGTTTTTTACTTGATTAGAGGGAATCACTCTCTTGTTGTCATGTTTCGCAATCGTCTCAGTTGTATTCACGATCATATCTTGTCCTATTATTTCAGCAATAGCTACTTCCTCTTGTGGAATATCTGATAAAGTATTGGTTTCTCCTGATTCGGTATCTAGTTTGATGGCTTCCTGAAATGGTATTTCTTCTGTGATATTGAGTTCTTCGTGTACCATTATTGTCTCTGGTTCCGTGAGTTCATCTTTTAAAATAGCGATATTTTCTTCAGTAGCTATACTGGTTTCTTCTTTAATAGGGTTTGCATCGGTAGTTTTTTTGATGCTGTCGATCAGTAGTTTGAGTTTTTTTCGATTAGTGGTGAGGAGTGCCGATTTTTTAAGAAACTCCTCAAAATACATGCTGTTATTTTGATGTGCAGCTAATGTGGTAAGTATGTGAGCAAGCTGAAAATAAGGAAAATTGGACTTCAATTCAAGAAGTTCTCCTGCATCCTGCCTGTTGATGATCTGTGGATCTCTCAGCAATTCTAAGAATCTTTTTTGCTCCATCAATCCAAAGATAGCAAAATTTTGTGATTTTACCATGTGAAGATTCCGTTGAAGACATCTATGGTCAGTTTATTCACAATATCCTCGTTAAGTTCCGTTTCCACACTGGGTAGGGGGCTGTCAACAGGATATTCTCTAAACTGAGAGAATGATTGATTGTTGATGAGTGTTTCTGATTTTATATTGTTGTACCCAGTGATTGCTATGTTTACCGTAAGACGGTTAGACGTAGCCCTCGAGTCGCTCCCGATGGCATTGGCACCAGTTGTGTACGAGGTTATCTTTCCGTCTATCATGAGTTCTCCATTGTCCTTAACTAGGATCATCCTTGTGTTTTGTTGGAAATAGCTCCTGATCTTTTCTGTAAGTTTGTTGGGTAAGTAAGCAGGACTACCTCCTTCGTCTATGATTGGGCTTACGCTAAATGTCTTGAATTCTGACATAAGCGGACTCGATTTAGCAGGATTGAATGTGTAACATGCTGTAAGAAAAGTAGAGAGCAGAATTAAGTATATTTTCTGTGGCTTCAATTTCGTAATCATAAATGTTCTAAATCGTATTCTTTAAGTTTTCTATACAATGTTCTTTCGGAAATGCCTAAATCAATAGCTGCGTTTTTTCTCCTGTTGTTGTGTTTTCTGAGGGCTTTGATGATCAGTTCCTTTTCCTTTTCTTGGATAGACAGTGTATCATCTTCCATTTCGTGGCTGATATCGTGCACGTTTTCATTGATTTCCAAATTCGATTGTGTTTTTGGAATGATGATAGGTGCAGGGGCTTCTGTAGTAAACTCCGAGCCAAGTAATTTCTGTGATTGGAATCCGTCGGCAGGATATTTATTTAGTATGTCAGCGTAGTTGTCTATTTGCTGTTTGCTGAAATTTTCCCCATTTAATATTTCGAAAACCAGTTTTTTGAGGTCGATCACATCTTTTTTGAGATCGAAGAGTATCTTGTACAATAGGTCACGCTCAGACATGCCGTTTGCCTCTGGTGCGATATCCCTTAAAAGTGCCAGTGAAGAAGAACCTAGTTTGTCTTGTGGTAGGTACTGGTTTAAAAGGTTTGCCGAGATTTCTTTCTCTGCTTCCAATAGAGACATTTGTTCTACCAAGTTTTTAAGTTGGCGGATGTTGCCAGGGAATCTGAACTTTTGAAGAAGCGCCTTGGCGTCGGCATCGAGTTTAATAGGCTTAACTCTATGTTTTTCAGAGAAATCTGAGGCGAATTTCCTAAATAATAAATCTACATCATCCCCTCTTTCACGTAGTGGGGGAACAAAGATAGGTACTGTATTGAGCCTGTAGTAGAGGTCTTCTCTAAATTCTCTTTTATCTACTGCATCTACCAGCTTTACATTGGTTGCAGCAACGACCCTTACATTGGTTTTTTGAACTTTGGAAGAACCAACACGAATAAATTCACCGTTTTCTAATACACGAAGAAGGCGTGCTTGGGTACCTAATGGCATCTCGCCAATTTCATCTAGAAAAATAGTGCCTCCGTCCGTAACTTCGAAATAACCCTTTCGAGCTTCTGATGCACCTGTAAAGGATCCTTTTTCATGTCCGAATAGCTCACTATCAATAGTGCCTTCAGGTATGGCTCCACAGTTTACGGCTATGAATTGACCGTGTTTTCTATTGCTAAGTTGATGGATGATTTTGGAAAAAGATTCTTTTCCTGTACCTGACTCTCCAGTAATCATCACTGTCATGTCAGTAGATGCTACTTGTATGGCCACATGTATGG
>CAMFLX010000255.1 GCA_945957555.1 uncultured Cytophagales bacterium | reverse complement strand
ATAAGACTAAATAAGATTACTTACTAGGTGTTTGTTATTTGTATCAGCACAAAAATGAGCAAGCACAATTACATCTTACCAATGCATCCAAAAGAAAAGATAGCCCAATTCAGGTTTTTTATTTCCTAGGGAAGGCTGATCACTACAACGGTAATTTTCAGGGTGCTATTGAAGATTTCAACTTCTATAAAGATACCTTGAAAAAAGCAACTATTGCAGGCAAGAAAATCAAAGATGAGCAATTGCATACACATCAATTAAAGTCTGCAAAAGAAGTAGACCGTGAGATTGAACAATGCAAATATGCTATTGAAATATATAAAACGCCCAATAAAGAACTGATTGTGACTAACGTGGGAGAACCCATAAATTCGAAATATGCCGAATACACCCCCGTGTTTACCAATAACGAAGAGTTGATGTTTATGAATTGTGTGAGACCTACTCCTGGTGGCATGGTCACCGACGATGATGGATATTTTGAGGATATATATGTTAGCTATAAAACCAATAAAGTATGGTCGCAGCCAGCGAATATTGCAGAGAAAAACAATGAAAACTTAAGTAGTAAATTTCATGACGATGTGGTGAGTTTGTCTAATGATGAGCAAAGTATGATCGTTTATAGAGCCTCTAATGAAAATAATAACGTTGGGGATCTTTACTATTGTAAACTTAGAGATGATGAGTGGTCATCTCCAATCGCTTTCCCTACAGAGATCAATTCTCCGTTTGGCGAAACCCATGGTTACTATGCAGACAATGGCAACACCCTTTATTTCACAAGTGACAGGCCTGGAGGTAAAGGTTTAATGGATATTTATGTTTCCAGAAAGGATAGTAAAGGCAGATGGGGTAAAGCAGAAAACCTTGGTGATGTGGTAAATACTCCATACAATGAGGAATCCCCTTATATGTCTGCTGATGGAAAAACCTTATATTTCAGCTCTGAAGGACATCTTGGTATTGGTGGTTTTGATATTTTTTACACTGTTTTTGATGAGCTCACCAAAACATGGTCTAAACCTGTGAATATGGGTGTACCTCTTAATTCGCCTAATCATGACATTTATTTGCAATGGTCGCTAAATGGTAAAGTTGGTTACTTTACCTCTATGAGACCTGATACAAAAGGTGAAAAAGATATCTATAGAGTTGAAAGAAAGACTCCTGTAGCACCCTATGTAGTGGTAAGAGGGAAAGTGCTGGATGCAGAGCAAAAGTACATTATCAGTAAAGCTGAATTAAAAATTACGGATATTACCGACGGTAAAGAAATTAAGGTGTATTCTGATAGTGCCACTGGCGATTACAGATTTAATGCTAAAAGAAATAGTAAATATGCATACTTTGGAGAAGCGATTGAACATTTCTTTTATAAAGACACAATCTCTACACCAGCTGATAGTGAGTTAGTTGAGTTTAAAAAAGATGTCTTGATGCTACCATTCAAGTTAAACCAACACGTAGTTTTAAAGAATATCTTTTTTGATTTCAATAAGTCTGACATTAGACCAGAATCAGAGAAGGAGTTGCTAGTTTTATACGATATGCTTCGTTTGAATCCATCCTTGAAACTTGAAATTGGTGGCCATACAGATTCTATTGGTAAAGACCTTAGCAACTTAAAGCTTTCACAGGAAAGGTGTAATGCTGTAGTTGCTTATCTTGTAAAGAAAGGAATTAAAGAGGCACAGCTGACAGCTAAAGGATATGGTGAAACCGTTCCTGTTGCTCCAAATAAAACTGATGCAGGAAGACAAATTAATAGAAGAACAGAGTTTACCATTACAGACATTAAGTTCTCCGACAAAAAATTTGTAGCCGTTACCGATGAAACAACTGCTTTGGAAGGTATGAAAAACAATAAAGCTAACTATTTGGACTCTAAAGCTGATGAAACACCTACTGTGGGACACAAGCTTTCGGAGACATTACACTTTCCTCATAACGAGCACAAGGTAATCACAGACTATTCAAAAAGAAAGGCTGATCATATTGCTGAAGTATTGACTAAATACACAACTGTTGAAGTTGAAATAGTGGCGCATGCAGATGAGGAAGAGTTGAAAAATAAGAACATCTCTATGGACCGTGCAAAACTGGTATTCGACTATTTGGTATCTAAAGGGATTAACGCCGCAAGACTTAAATATAGAGCCGCCACTGTTGAAGAAGAAAAAGGAGAAGAAAATGACAGAAGGGTTACTTTTACAGTGACTAAAAATTAAGAATAGAAAATAGCAAAAAGAAAAGGCTTCCAAATTGGAAGCCTTTTCTTTTTAATCGATTCTAAGTTTACTCTTGCTCTACCATTTCTTTCGCAGCAAGATATCTCTCGGCATCAAGAGCAGCCATACATCCCGATCCAGCAGCGGTAACCGCTTGACGATATACATGATCTTGCACATCTCCAGCGGCAAACACCCCTTCAATCTCTGTTTTCGAAGTACCCGCTAATACTTTCAAGTAGCCATTTTCGTCCATGGGAAGAATCCCCGCAAATATGTCAGTATTGGGCTTGTGACCTATGGCCACAAAGAAACCACTAATCGCCAAGTCTCTCGTTGCACCAGTTTGTATGTTTCTGATACGCGCACCCTCTACACTGTCTGTGCCTAAGATCTCGTCCGTCTCCGAATTCCAGAGGATTTCTATGTTAGGGGTATTTAATACACGCTTTTGCATGATTTTAGAGGCTCGCATCTCATCTCTACGAACGATCATATAAACCTTGTTACACAGCTTTGCTAAATAGCTAGCCTCTTCACAAGCAGTATCACCAGCACCCACAATCACCACATCCTTACTGCGGTAAAAGAAACCATCACATACTGCACAAGCTGATACGCCTGAGTATAAAAACTTCTGTTCAGACGGTAGTCCCAACCATTTAGCCGAAGCTCCCGTAGCTATGATTACCGACTCAGCAATAATCTCATGATTTTCGTCAATAATTACCTTTAATGCATTACTGTTGCTGAAGTCTACTTTGGTCGCAATACCACTTCTCAAATCTGCGCCAAAGCGTGCCGCTTGTTCTTGAAAATCCACCATCATCTGCTGCCCATTTATACCTTTTGGGTAACCTGGATAGTTTTCAACATCATTGGTTATGGTAAGCTGTCCACCCATTTGTGGGCCAGAGTATAATACCGGATTTAAATTTGCCCTAGAAGCATAAATAGCAGCAGTATATCCTGCAGGGCCAGAGCCCAAAATCAATACTTTAACGTTCTCTTTAGTCATTATCTATACAATTAACCTATGTTTTCAACAAAATTTCACAAATTTAGGTGCAAAGTAAATATCTTTTTCGGATCATTTGATAAAATTGTTTGTATTTAGGCTCCTGGTAATGAAGACCTCAACTTGCATTCCCTTTTTTAAGTTAAAGTTTTCGCTATAAAATTTCTTGCTTAGATTATTTATTTCCTATTTTTGTAAAGATTAGGTTCCCGATTTATCAATAGCTAGGGCAAATGAGGTTAAAATAATATCATTCAAATTCCATTGAACTATGTATGCTACACTCGGTAATCAGAAACTTATTATTAGATTTTTTATATTGTAAATGAATAAAGAAGAACATTGGGATTTAGAAATAAAACCCAAAGCAGGGTTATTAGAAGTTAATTTCAAAGAATTATTTGCATATAGAAATCTTTTGGTATTGTTTATCAAGAGAGATCTGTCTACCGTATATAAGCAAACCGTACTTGGGCCTTTGTGGTATGTGATTCAGCCACTTTTTACCACCATAGTATTCAGTATTATATTCAATAATATAGCAGGTATTAAAACAGGAGTGGTTCCTGCTTTTCTGTTTTATTTGGCAGGGACTTGTCTTTGGACTTATTTTAATGATTCACTATTAAGTACATCACGGGCTTTTACTGACAATTCCGGGATATTTGGAAAGGTATATTTTCCAAGGCTAGTATTGCCATTGTCGAGGGTACTCTCAGGTTTTATCAAGTTTTTGGTTCAGCTTGGTTTGTTTTTGGTGGTTTACGCATACTTTATCATTTTTACTGATGTCGCATTAAAGCCAAACTGGCAATTGGTGTTCATTCCTTTAGTATTATTACTGTTGCTACTCTTGGGCTTGGGTTTTGGTCTCATTATTTCTTCACTTACCACCAAATATAGAGATTTACAACATCTTTTAGGTTTTGGAATGCAGCTGGCCATGTACGCCAGTCCTGTAGTATACCCGATGTTTAAGGTGTCCGATAAGTGGTATGGTAAATACCTATGGCTCAATCCTATGAGTTCATTTTTAGAGTTGTTCAGGTATGGATTCTTTGGAGATTATACCGTAAATTTATGGTACCTAGTTTATAGCTCTGTTTTTACAGTCATCATATTGGGGGGGGGTATCATCATGTTTAACAAACATGAAAAATCATTTATGGATACAGTTTAGCATCGTTTTATGAGTAGTATAGCAATAAAGGTAGAAAATGTTTCAAAACAGTATCGTTTAGGTGAGGTTGGTACTGGTACCATGACACATGATCTCAATAGATGGTGGCATAAAATTAGAGGAAAGGAAGATCCTTATTTGCAAATTGGAGAAACCAATGACCGTACCAAAAAAGCTGAGTCAGAATATGTTTGGGCCTTAAAAAACATAGATTTTGAAATTCAGAAAGGTGAAATGATTGGCATTGTGGGAAGAAACGGTGCTGGCAAATCTACCCTGCTCAAAATACTTTCCCGTATCACTCAACCCACCACAGGGACGATGAAGGTGAATGGTCGTATTGCGAGTCTATTAGAGGTAGGTACGGGCTTTCATCCTGAACTTACTGGTAGGGAAAATATATTTCTCAATGGCTCCATTTTAGGTATGAAGAAACACGAAATTGCATCGAAGTTTGATGAAATCGTGGAATTCGCTGGGGTGGAAAGATACATAGATACACCCGTAAAAAGATATAGCTCTGGTATGTATGTGAGGCTTGCTTTTGGAGTTGCTGCACATTTGCAACCTGAGATCTTGATTATTGACGAAGTTCTTGCAGTGGGGGATAGTGAGTTCCAAAGGAAAAGTATCGCCAAAATGGAACAAGTCTGCAAAGATGAAGGCAAGACTTTGATTTTTGTAAGTCATAATTCTGCTGCAATACAAAGGTTGTGTCAAAAATGTGTCTATCTAAAAGAGGGGCAAATGGTTTTGTTTGATGAAACCGATAAGATCATTCAGCATTACAACAAAGATAGTTACGAAGCCGATCTCATAAAAAATGGAAAATTTGTTGGAGAATCCAATAATAAGTCATTTGGAAATTTTAAGGTGAAAATTTCAGAATTTGCTTTTTATAACGCTACAACCGGAGAGGAAACTTATATTTTTAAATCAGGAGAATCAGTAGAAATAAAACTAAGGTATACCTCTAATTCATATGAAAATGATAAGATTGGTATGATTGGTTTGGGACTTCAGATATTTAATGCAAATGGTCAATTCGTTACTGTGCTAAATAACGCAATGGCCTATAAAGTTTTTAGAAATGCACCCTTAAACGGTGTTTTGACATGTATCTTACCAAAATTACCTTTTATGTTTGGTGATTTTTACGTTAGACCAAACTTGATTGTAGATGGTGAGGTGGCTGAACAATATATGGAAGGCATTAAAATCACAGTAGAAGAATATGATTTTTACGGAACTGGGATTTCGAATGCTCACGGTAGGCAAGGAGTATACATTGAACAAAGTTGGTTAGATATTGAAGTATGATCATGAGTCTATTTAGAAGAAATAAATCTGAAATTAAAGATACCCAGAAGGTTTTTTGTATCGGTCTCAATAAAACTGGAACAACTTCTGTAGAGAAGGCCCTTATTGATCTGGGGTATAAAATGGGAGATCAGAGAACTGGTGAATTACTTTTAGAAGATTGGAGTAAAAGGGATTTTTCTAAACTAATTGAACTTGTTAAAACTGCTGATGCATTCCAAGATGTTCCATTTAGCTGTCCTTATACCTATATGGTTTTGGACCATTGTTTTCCAAATAGTAAATTTATATTAACTATAAGGGACAATCCAGAACAGTGGTATAATTCGATGACTAAATTTCATGCGAAATTATGGGGTAGGGATGGACAAATCCCAACAGTAGAAGATTTAAAAAAAGCAGACTATATTTTTGAGGGTTACCCGTTTTTATTTCCCAAATATTGTACATTAACACCAGACGACCCTTATAATAAAGAAATTTTGTTTAATTTTTATAATGAACATACCAGACTGGTAAATGAATACTTCAGGTTTAAACAAGATAAGTTGTTGGTAATCAATTTAAGTGATTTAAACTCTTATCATAAGATGTGTTCGTTTTTAGGGAAAAAACCTCTATATAATGAATTTCCATGGGAAAACAAAACTTAAACGAATTATATCAATAAAATGAGTGAAATCAATAAAAAATTTAAGTTAAAATATCTTGATGGATTAAGAGGCTATGCTTTTTTAATGGTTTTATTCTCTCATATTTCAAACGAAAGGGGACTATTGTTTTCAGGATATGGCCAAATGGGAGTTTGGATTTTTTTTGTTTTGAGTGCTTATTTGTTAACACATTATTTTGTTTATAAAAAAGAGGCTATTAATAACCCTAAAGAATGGATTAACTATTATTTCAGACGCATATTAAGAATCTATCCATTATTTATTGTCTATCTAATTACTGCCCATTTTTGTTACAATTTCAGTTACAGAGATATTTTTAATATAGCAATATTAAATAAGGGCAATGGTGGTGTGTTTTGGACGATTTTTGTGGAATTCAGATATTATATTTTACTGCCATTCATTATTTTAGTATGGTCACAAATTAAAAACTATTGGTGGATATTGATAGGCTCTTTCATATTTATGGTTTTGTATTTATATAAATTTCCTTTTTGGCAAGATCAGAATTCCT
>CAMFLX010000254.1 GCA_945957555.1 uncultured Cytophagales bacterium | reverse complement strand
GGTTCCTCTAGTATTGAATTGAAGAAAGATGGTACTATTGATATCAAAGGCAAAGAAATCACGATAGATGGATCAAGTAAAGTGTCTGTAAACTCTCAAGAAATTGCCATAGACGGCAAGACCAAAGTGACAATGAATAGTAGTGCTAAAGTAGAGGTGGGATCACCTAGCACACTAGTGGAAGGAAAAGCCCAACTCAAACTTACGAGTACAGGTATCATAGACATGGAAGGTACTGCCATGACCAATGTTAAAGGAGGATTGTTAAACCTAAACTGTGGATAATCAAAATGAGCAATGAACACAATCCAATAGCGATCCTAGTTGCCAAGATACAAAACAAATGGAATACTGAAGCCTCCCCAAACAAGGAGCTCAAAATAGCTCGCTGGATCATCAAACCAGATCAAGGACGCCTATTTGAAGGATTCTTAAAACTGGAAAGTACTCCTCACGGTAGTATTCCCGAAGTATTAATCACCTTACTGACCCCATTTCATAGCTTAAAACAACACAGTAAGGAGCTTATAAACGACTGGATCGAAAGCTTTGAAAAAGATACTAAAACTGCTCAAGCGCTAGAAGCAGAAGGTGCTAGTTTTATCTGGAACACAAACAACTACAAAACCAAACTTGCGCAAAAGGACGTAGATTATGATCTATTACTTTTAGAAATGCTCAGCAGCTTTCATAAAGCATTGGCTGATCCTAGTAAAAAATTGGTTTTGGCCCTCTTACCAAAAACTGTAGCCAATGTTGATGAATACAAAAAATGGCTAGAAAACATCTTAAAGCTAGGTATACCAGATAAAACAGTCATTATGATCTTTGACTACGCAGAAGAGCTTTACTTTGATGTTCTAAGCAGAAAAAATCCTACAATTGTTAAAGCGCTTGCTGTTGAACTTGATGTAAAAGGCGCCATGAACCAAATTGCCCAAGCTGGTGACCCTAACTCCCCAGAGGTGCAATTCAGAAAGTGTATGATGGAAATGTCAGAGGCCGTTACCGCAAAAAATCTCGATGCCTTACACAAATGGGGCAAAAAAGGGTTAGAAATAACCCAAAAAACAGGCAACAAAAGCTTTTATTCCTCAGCTCACCTAATTTACGCAGGTATGTTGTTTAATTTTAAGAAATATGAGGAAATTGACACGTTACTTGCTCAAGGTTTAAACCTTGCACTACAAAGTCTTAAAGGAGGAGATAATACTTGTCAGTCTTTGATTATGCAATATTACGGCTACCAAGCAGCGTCTAAGCAACACAAAGGTAAAGAAAAAGACGCCGCAGATCTTTTCACCAAACAAGGCGATGTGGCGCATGAATACAAATTAACGGCAGCAGCCCTCACCGCATGGTGGCAAGCCTACAATCTTTATAAAAAATGTGATGACCGCAAACACGATGAAATACTCGAAAAAGCATATCTGAAAGGACTTGAACTCATACCAGAAGAACTTAAGTCAACCTGTATGGCATACATCGCTTACGACTACTACCAATACTGCCACAATCTGCGTCAATTCGACAAATGCAAAACCATAGACGAATTCATGCATGCCATAGAGGGAGAAAACTGGAAAATCCAAGTAGAAGACTATAAAGAAAGTACCAAACGCAAAAGGTTTTTAATATTCTAGAAAAGAGATGCTAGATTTAAGACATAAGATATTTGACATGAGATATAAGACACAAGAATCAAGACGCAAGAGTCAAGATGCTAGACATTATACCGATTGCATATTCAAATCACTGTCTACTCTTTCATCTTTGCTCTTTTATCTTTACTCTAAGTCCTTGACTCCAAACTCCAAAGTATCAACACCCAACACCCAAAACTTACACACGCCATGCTTTTAGCCAACAAACACCTCACCCCAGTGGTGGGCCTCGACATACACATTGTTACATTGCCACCGGGCGTGCCCACACCACTGCCCCACCCCTTCATAGGTTTGGTCATGGACCCCATGGACTACATACCCTTCATCGGCTCCACCGTCAACATCAACTTCATGCCACGCGGCAACTCTGGCACCGCGGGCATGCTAGGCACCTTCGTGCACATACCCATGGGCGGGCCCTTCGTCATGGCGCCCATGATCGGACACGACTCCTCAAACTTCTTCGGGAGCCTCACCGTCAAAGCCAACGACAGCGCACTGACCCCTGCGGGATACATGGTCATGACCTGCAACGACGTTGGCATCCCCCTCTCGCTGAGCCCAGGAAAGAAGATGAAGCCAGTACCCAGCCTATATCTGCCCACGTCACAGTCCATACCTCTGCCCATGGGCAAGCCCGTCATGGTCGGTGGCCCATACCCCCCAGACCTCATGGGCATGCTCATGAACTTGGCCATGAGCTACGGCTTCGGTGCGCTCCTTAAAGGGCTCGGGAAGCTGGGCAAGAAGGCCCTAACGGCCTTCAACCACGGCGTGCTTAAGAAGATCGACAGCGAGTTCACCAATGGCCTGAGCGCCAAGCTCTGCAAGTTGGGCTTCGAGCCCGTGGACCTTGTCGATGGACGCATGGTCTACGAGGGTGTGGACTTCGAACTCCCTGGCCCGCTACCGCTCCGCTGGGAAAGGCGCTGGTATTCAGACTCCTCCTACCAAGGCCCCATGGGGCATGGCTTCCACCATTCCTACGACCTCAGCATGGAGGTGCATCAAGCGGAGGATGCTATTTTGCTCGTACTGCCCGACGGCAGGCCTGCGGCTTTTCCATGGCTCATCGCCCCTAGCGACAGCTTTTACAACAGATCGGAAAAGCTCACGCTAACCTGTGTAGATGCAGAGCATTACCGCCTCAGAGCCCATGCTCAACAGCAGGAGTACCTGTTCAAAAAACACCTAGATGGCAAATATAGGCCAATAGAACTTAGAAACGCAGCAGGCTTCACATTACAGTTCAGGTACAACAGCCAGTACCAACTGGTGGGCATCACCGACAGTGTGGGCAGGCAGGTGATGCTCAAGCTCGATGAAAGCAACAGGATCAAAGATATTTCTGCCACACACAGGGGGCAATCAAAACAGCTGATCAGCTATAGCTATAACGAAGCTGGGGATTTAGTGGCCATCACCGATGCTTTGGGCAAAGCAACGATCATGCAGTACCAAAACCACTTGATGGTAGCAAAAACCGACCGCAACGGACAAAGCTTTTATTGGGAATACGACGGCCCCACCACGGGGGCACGCGTAGTGCATACCTGGGGCGATGGCGGTATTCTTGAGGGATGGATCGAATATGGCAGGGGTATAAACACAGTGATCAATTCACTGGGCCAGAAGACACTTTATTATTACAACGAGGCAAAGCTCTGCACACAAGTTACGGACCCTCTGGGCAACAGCATCTTCCACGAATATACGGAGTTCATGGAGCCCTACCGAGACATCAACGAGGAGGGGGGGCTTACGGGCTACTCCTACGATGAACGAGGCAATCTCAAAGCCGTATTGCAGCCCGATGGCAGCGTGACTACCTTCCTGCATGACGAGGAAGACAGGCTCATCCTCGTGGCCGACGCACAGGGTGGCAGCACCGTAAAGGTATATGGGGACAATGGCCTGCTGGCCACCACCATAGGGCTCGATGGCGGCACTACTTCCTTTGGCTACAACGAAAAAAACCTGCTTAGCACAATCAGAGACAACAAGGGGGCAGAAACACAACTGGCTTACGACCAAGACCATAACCTGCAGGAGGTGGTATTGCCTGATGGTGCCACGGCTTCTTGGTTCTATAACGAATGGGGACTCTGTACCAAGTCCACAAACACTGGAAAGCAGGAACAGGCCTTCAGCTACGATGCACTGGGCAGGGTGGTTACGGTATACCTGCCAGACAGCAACAAGCTGGACCTGGAGTACGATGCCTACGACGATGTGGTGCTCGCACAGGACAGGAGCCATAGGGTGAAGTTCCAGTACACCCCGCTGGGCAGCCTCAAGCTTAGGGAGGAAAACGGCACCAAGGTACACTTTAACTACAACACGGAGGAGCAGCTCACCAATATCGTGAACGAACATGGTGAAGCCTACCGCTTTGCACGCAACGGCCGTGGCGACATCGTACAGGAGGTGGGCTTTGACGGCCTCACTCGCAAGTACCTGCGCGACAGGGCCGGCAAGGTGATCAAGGTGGAGCGCCCGGGCAAGAAACACACGGAATACGAATACGACCTCGCTGGCAAGCTCACACGCGCCGAGCACAGCGATGGCTCTTGGGAGGCCTACTCCTACGACAAGGTGGGCAGGCTCATCGAGGCAGTGAACGAGCAAAGCCAGCTCCTGCTGGTACGCGATGCAGCAGGGAGGGTCAGCAAGGAGATACAGGACGGTTATGAGGTCATGAGCAGCTACGACAAGCTCGGCAACCGCATACAGGTTAGTAGCAGCCTCGGTGCCAACATCTCGCTGGAACGCAACCTGCTCGGGCTCGTGACGGGCATCTATGCCTCGCAGGACAAGACACTTTGGTCCGCCAAGATCAGCCACAACGCCCTAGGCCAGGAGATCGAGCGGGTCATGGGCAAGGTGTCCACCTCCTTCAACTACGACCGTGGTGGCAGGGTGCGTGAGCAGAAAGTAGCTAGTGACAATAAAACCAAGAGACATAAGCTCTACGACTGGAACATCAACGACAAACTGCTCAAGATCACCGATGTGCTCAACAAGAGCCACAAGGAGTTTGACTATGATAGTTTCGGCAACCTCATCAAGAGTGTGACCAGCAACTGGGAAACGGAAACCTACTTCCGCGACGAGGTGGGCAACATCTTTGCCAAGCAGGACAAGAGCGATAGAAAATACTCGGCAGGTGGTAAACTTCTGGAGAACAAGGGACAGAAATACAGCTACGACGAGGAGGGTAACCTCATCCAGAAGACCACCAAAGAAGGCAACTGGCTTTATGAGTGGTCGGGCAACGGCATACTCAAGACAGTAACGAGACCCGATGGAAAGAAGGTAAGTTTTGAGTATGATGCACTAGGCCGAAGAACTGCGAAGGTATTCGACGGGAAAATAACTCGTTGGGTCTGGGATGGGAATACACCTATTCATGAATGGAAGTACAATTTAAATGATAGACCCAAAACCATAATTGATGAATTGGGCATGGTCTCCAAGGACAGGGAGGAGCCTGTCGAGAACCTCATCACTTGGGTCTTTGACGAAGGTACCTTCAAACCAGCAGCCAAAGTAGAAAACGGTAAAAGCTACTCTATTATAACCGACTACCTCGGTACCCCCTGCGAATCCTACGATGCTGATGGCGAAAAGGTCTGGAGCATGGAGCTCGAGACCTATGGTAAGGTAAAAACTTGCCAAGGTGGACAGTCTTTTGTACCTTTCAGGTTCCAAGGCCAGTATGAGGATACCGAAACGGGGCTGTATTACAATAGGTTCAGGTATTATAGTCCTGAGGAAGGAATGTATGCGAGTCAGGATCCGATTGGGTTATTAGGAGGCAACACGTTATACGCTTATGTGACAAATCCCAATGATTGGGTGGATGTATTTGGTCTCATGCCCTGGGGAGAGTTTATGAATGGAGCAAATGCAGATATAACCTCAGGTGGTGTTACCGAAACTTTCTCTAGCTCAAGCACTGGACATGCGGAAATGAATGGATTAAATTCATTTGCAGATAGGGGATTACTAAGTGGTCAGGATGTCACGATTAGTAATGTAACAGGCAATTTTAACCCTGCAAACACTAAACCTGTTGGTGTGTGTACAAAATGTAGATCAAATATGTTTGATGTTCTAGAAAGAGGTGGAGCAAACAGCGTGACAATGCCAATAACCAAAGGTAACAAAATCCTCGGAACAGTAACAATTCCAGCAAACAAATTTGATATTGTAAGATCAGAATTAGATGCTATAAGAAAAGGAGCAGGAACCGATAAAACAAAATCTGATGCTGCTTGGGAAGTATTAAAAAAACACGGAACATGTCATTAAAAAAAATAAATCCGAAGGACTCTGCTTTCATTTACAATCCTCGAACAAATGATTTTATTTTAATATCAGAAATAAATTTTGTTTTGAATTATACTACAAAAAGTTTTGAAGTAGATCAAAATCCTCATGGAGAAAGTAACTGTACTCCAATCTCCAACATTAGTACTAATTATGATTATTCTTCATTGATGTTCGATACCATTTACAGAAAAAAAGAAACTTCTTTTTCATTAACAAGCAATCATGATTTTGACAAAATCATATACCACACCATTTATAATTTTGATCAATTAAGTTACATGTATACAAATAATGATAAGGATAAAATTGAAATTTACTTTTCAGATGGTTTATTCTCAAAACTATATTTGTATAAACATGAAAATAATAAACTTATTGATACGATGACATTATTGTCAGAGACCGATGGTCTTTATATTATCAAACAAAATCCTTGGAGGAAGTTTAAAATAAATTTACTTGAAATAAAAAACTCAGAAATAATTTGTAAAAATGATCACGATGAATTCAGTTTTAACATTCAAAACCAAACCCTTGTTAAGGATTTAATAATTTCACTTTTAAAACCAATAATCAACATATAAAAAGTCCAAAACTTTCTTAATAGTTTGCAAAATAATGTGATGTGACTTTTAGGAATTTAAAAAACAAATGTAAATTAGTGTTTTTCGATAATTAATTAAGCCTTCAAGTGGCTTGATTAATTATCAAGCAGCTTTTAGAATGGTAATAGACATTTAAAAGAAGCTTCACATATTGTTCTTTGAATTAATTTATCTGGATAAACCTATCTTTTAAGATCAGACCAAAGCGACCGCAAGTATGGCGCTGGTGGTAAACTATTGGGAGCAGAAGGGAACAAGTATTCCTATGACGAAGAGGGCAACCTTCTGAAGAAGACTACCACGGAAGGCGAATGGAACTATCACTGGAACATGAACGAGCGGAAGTACAACTTAAATG
>CAMFLX010000253.1 GCA_945957555.1 uncultured Cytophagales bacterium | reverse complement strand
ATTATGATCAAAACCTAGAGCCATCACTTTATGAAATAGCGCCTAATGGTAACAAAAACTTAAAAAATAAAGGCAATGGATCATTTCCAAGTCATCTGATTTACGATTTTACTGAAAAAGATTTGGCTTCGACCAATTTGTACCAGATTAAGCTACAGCCAGATAAATTTTTGGCAAGCTGCGTGTCTTGGTATGATAGCTTGTATGTGAAGCCAGTAAACTACGGATTGTTTTACAATACGACCATAAAAGGACAGAATGTATACTTTGATTTGTCGTTAATCAATTCAGACGATTATGGAGTGTTTACATTGTATAGTGATTCGCCTACACCACTTTTGATAGACACCATAAAAGGCGCACGTCAGATCATTTATGCATTTAACGACACTGGTTCCTATAATTTACTTTTAGAATACAAAAGTTTAAAGTATGGATCGCAAGGAATTGTTTGTAAGGGCGATTCTCTAACGCCTCAAGCGCTTGAAAACTTCTTGCATACCCATTTGATTGAAGAGGATATCCATATTACGAGTAAATACAATGACTGTGGTATTGCTTATACATCTAAGGATAATCTCAATGGAATATTTTTCTTTGAGGCAATAAAACCAATCAATGATACTCAGGATAATATTGTATGGACATTCCCTGATGGTACGACTACGGGAACTTCTGTAACGAGAACACTCCCTTATTATGGATGGAATGCCGTATCTGTACAGTATTTAAAATCCGATTCCTGTAAACCTGTTTACAGTTCTATGGTGTATAATCCTGACAGAAGACTTTGCTCCAACAAAATTGTTATGACGCAGGATGCCAACAAGTTTTCTTTTGTCTCTAGTATTACAAAGGCAAACACCTTTGGTAGTTATACCTGGTATACTGGTAGTTCTAAAGATGTAGTGCTCGGCAATGGTGCGGAACTGAATACCATCTTCCCTTTTAGCACACAAAGTGAATGGGTGTATTGTAAATTTAGAGAGAGTAATGGGTACTGTGAAAGTAAAGACAGTGTCCTTGTTTCTGTAAACCAGTCTTCTTATGTATCTTATGCAGTAAAAGGTAAGGTCGCTAACCATAAAACCAGTACGGGTAAGCGTGCAGATTTTAGCATTATACTGAGAGATGCACATATTATAAGTTCGGCAACGGGAAGTGCTATTACTTATACCACTACTACGGATAGTTTGGGCAATTTCGAGTTTACTGGTTTGTTATCAGGTAGCAACTACTATTTAATGGCGAGTCCTTTAACCCCTGATTTTACGAATACTTATTATGAATCTACTACAAGTTTCGAAAAGGCTCAAGTCATTGCTGTTGATCAAAATATTTCTGTGACGCTGAATGCAATAGCTTCATTACAAAACAACCAATTGGTAGATAGCTCATGGAATACAGGAAGCGCTTCTCTAGCAGGTGTTGTCAGCTTTACAACTACAAACGACAATATGCGAACAAGTCAGACAGGAACAGGACAGCCTTTGCTGGGGGCTGTTGCAGAACTATACGATATTAAGGGCAATTTACTTGCAAGAACAATTACTGATGCTAATGGGGAATATAAATTTAAAAATCTCAAAGATGGAAACTATGTTGTAAAAACACTAACGATAGGGTCTTCGAAGGTTTCCGAAACCGTAACTGCAGCAGTTAAGGGAAAAACTCCATATTTGGTTGAGAACCATCAACTAGCGTCTGTCGTACTAACGGATGTCCATGAGGTACATATGAATGATCAAACATCCTTCATGTGGACTTGTTTCCCCAATCCAGCAAATGAAACCTTGACGATTAAGGGTTTTGACGGAATTCATACTTATACAGCATCTTTGTTTGATAGTCAAGGCCAGTCATTAAAGACATGGAACATCTCTGGGCTGAACACTCAGTTTAACACAGCGTCATTATCAGTGGGGATATACTCCGTATGGATTCGTAACGAATCAGAAAACAAAGTTCTCAGATTTGTAAAGGAATAGTTTCATTATATTCAAAGATGTGGTTATAAATATTGTAATACGAAAATTTGAGGGATATTTAAATCCCTCAAATTTTTAACATTCCTACAAATACAATATTAGTATAATGGTTAACATTCTGACTAGTAGAGTTTCGGTGTTAGTTACTGAGTACTTGATCGGTTAGACTTTAAAAATTTTATATATCAAAATAATCCCGAAAATCGCAATAGACTTTGTGATGAGATCCACAAGTACAATGAGGATACAGGTGTATCCTCTACCTCAGTCTGTGGCACACAGAACGAAACACCCCCCGTATTCGGGCCAAGTTATGAGCCACAGGCCATGGTACTACCCGAATTCCGGTTATTCTAGCTTCATCACTTTATCCGTACTACCATCGCTGTATTGGTAGATAAATAGTCCTTCAGTAGTTTGTTCTGGCTTTACTTCTTGACCTAAAGGAGTGAAAATTCTCATGAGCACCTTATCCTTATGTTGAATTGACTTGTTTTCTAGATTTGTTAATATACAACTTTCTATGCCACCATTTTGGCTACCAGCTGTTCCTATTTGTACATCCTCCATGTAAAACGTATTAGTGTAACTACTGCTACCTGGATTAACAAAAAAACCAAAGGTTATAATAGCTTTAGGATTTACATCTTGATCACTAGGAAATGTTTGAAGTAATCTACCCGTAAAATCAAATCTATAATCTTGAAAATCAATACCAGCATTTATATCAAGATAAATATTTGCATTTGTATTATATTCATTAGTGTCTCCTACATATGCACTCAAACGAAAATCATTAGAGGACTTTATTCGTAGTGCCAGCACTGGATTCGAGGAAATATCAATTACTGGAAAGGCTACTTGAAAATTTTCATACGCTTCCATGATGTCAACGTCAACTCGCAAAATGCCATCAGTTTCGGTAAGATTATAAGCTATTCTTTTGTTTGTATCGTAATTTACTTGATTTGTCCATCGACATGATAATGTATTGTCGTTGAAATTGTCGCCAAAGCCGTTTTGAGCATTTACATTAGTAATTAGCAATAAACCAATTAAGGTTGAAAGTAAAAAAAGTTTCATTTTTTTAGAAATTTAATAGTTGGAATTTAATGATTTGTTCGATTTGTGAGTTGACACGTTGTAGTTCACGATGTGTCTTGTCCACAAGCTGCCGTATGTTTCATAGTATATCGCTAGAATAAGCGCAATTTAAATTTTTCTTAAAAAAATAACAATCAAATTTAAAATGTGCTTATACATTGTTGGCTGGATATGTTTGAGGCTATACGTTGTCTTTAGTTATATTCCTAGCATAAACATCCTGCCCGCTTATGCAGTTGTATTGGACATTTGTAACCATTATTCGACACTAAAACCATCTAAAATTGAACAATTTTATTTTGGAATTCTTTGATTTTATGATAATTTTAAAGTAAAGAATCATAAACTATTAAATAAAACATTTATGTCTACCATTTGGCCAAACGTAATCAAGGGCAATCATGAACATAAAAGACATTTTGAAGCCATTAGGCGAGACTCTGGTCTTCAACAAGGATGGGAGCAATTTCCTCCAAACACAAAAGTTCCAGGTACCGACCTAAGGCCTGATTGGTTCATCTACAATCCTTCCCAGCGTATGGGGTACATAATTGACCTGACATCCAAATATGAAAAAAGACATTATAGAAAAGGATTGAAATATGTAGATGTTGTCACCAATTACTTTGATAAAAATTTTGGTAATGGATGGACATTCGTATATATTGAGGACTATTGGCTCAACGCTGTATATCATTAATAATCTCTATTCTCACCACTATCCGTATGTGTAGAGCAAAGCACCCTACTGACTGGTCGATGAATGTAGAATTTGCTGTTCCAGATCTTCCGAAGGGCAATGGAATGCGAGAGCACGAATATTGCGAGCGTAGCTCAGGAACTAAAAGATAATTGAGAGCCTGTCCCGATTTTTCGGGAACCTCCAGATCCGGATGTTTTGTAATAGTGGTGGCGTTAAGGATCCAAATAGAAACAAAAACTATCTCACCCTTTCAGGGTTTGGATTTGGTATGTTTGAATGTTTCTATGATCATGTCGCCACTTCAGGGTTTTCTCATGAATTTCTCTATCAATAGTGTTTCATTGATCTACCATAAAAGGTCGTTGATATTCACAACCTCACTGATGTTAGGACGGTAATGAGGGTCTTGGTGTTTTAAGCAATATTTCCCAATTCCAAATTGAACAAGCGCTCCAACACTTGCTGGAAGCCGATGATGTTCTAAACCAATGATTTCCTTCATCGATTGGCTAATCTCCAAATTATTTGTACTTTTATAGCTATTACACTTCATCAATCATATAGATGATGGAATATTTACGGTATTCATTTTTTTAGATATGGTTAAGGCCAACTACGCTGATAAGAAATTAGTCACAGATCTGCTCTCAAAGGCTTTTGATACCAATATAAGTGTTAATTTTTTGGTCAAACAGGATTCCAAAAGGCAAGCACGAATTCGCTTTTTATTGGAATATGCCTTTGAGACCTGTATGGCAACGGGGGAAGTCCTATGGTCTGATGACAAAAAAGCTTGTGCCCTCATCCAATATCCCGATCAGAAAAAGACAAGCATCAAGAGCATTTGGCTCAATCTACAATTGCTGTTTAAAAGTATAGGTGTATCGCGTATGGGGCAGATCCTCAACCGTGAAAAGGTACTCAAGAAAAATGCACCTCCCACTTCTGCATTATATCTGTGGTTTGTAGGGGTAGACCCTAGTGCACAAGGCCAAGGTGTCGGAACTGCTTTTGTCCAAGAGATCATCCATAAAAGTGTCACTTTGCAGCGTCCCATATATCTCGAAACCTCCATGGTGCAAAATTTGCCCTTTTACCAAAAGCTTGGGTTTGAAAAATATGATGAAATCACAGACCCTCATACGCTGTTCTTTATCCGCAGAAAGCTTGTTGAAAATCATTAAGAGATGGGTGTTTTTGGTAGCGAAATCCATATCGTCACGTTTCTGATTTCATTATTTGAAATCACGCTGTTCTTTTATCAAGTAGTGTATTATTTGTCTCGACCTGAAGACAAGCGTCGCTTATACTATTTGATTCTCTTGTATTTATTGATCCAGTACAACTTGATCAGTGGTCTATTGCCCGATCCTAATCTCTCTCTAGATCTAGTGGTTCAGAATATTTTAGCCTTTTCGGTAGCTTTAGTCATGGCTATGTATTTTCCCTTATACTTTTACAAAGCATATGACCTCAAAGGCTTAAAATTTTATGCTTATGGAGGCTCTCTTGTCTTTTTACTAGTCCCCTTTGTCTTCTTTTTTTTGGTGCCCTATTTGATCACTCAAGACCTGGAATTGAGTCGTCGTATTGTGGTTGTGGTCCCCTTTCTGTACGGGTTATCGTTTTTGTACAGCTTAAGGCGGGCCATCTCTCTGAAAAATAAAGAAGGTGAAGACATCAACAAAAATGAGATTTTGGGGATGTACATAGGTGTCATGTTCTGGTGTTCATTGCCTATTATTGCATTTTTTGAAACAAATCTCAATACCGCACTGCAGCCCATTATGCACTTTCACAATGGCAGCCAAGTAGTAGAGGTCGTTGCCACCAATTGTGGTTTGTTGGTCATTACTGTACTGTTTATCAGAAGAACTGTAAAGGAGTCAAGAGCCGAATACAAGCTTTTGCAAGAGTTGAACTCTGACCTTTCTCTCAAAATAAGCGAACGAACCAGAGAACTTGAGCTGGCCAATGAGCAAAGGACCCATACCTTTATCAATCTTGCGCATGAGACCAAAACGCCCTTGATGCTCATTAACAATTATTTACAAGATTATATTGCACAAAACGGCCAGAGCAAAGAATTGAACATCATCAAGACCAATATTGATAAACTTTCCACAGATATTGTGAATTTCTTTGATATTGAGCGTGTACACAAAGGCTTTAGCTTGTACGATCATAGTAGACCTGTTAGCTTGAGCAAGATACTCACAGAGTGTTTGGAGATATTTAAACCCTATGCTGCTAAAAAAGGCATAGAGATACAAAGTACCATAGCAGAAGGACTCGTGGTGGATGCCGATGCGCAAGCCTTAACAAGGATCATCAACAACGTCATAGAAAATGCCATCAAATATACCCATGTGCCAGAGCAAATAGAAGTAAGGGCTTGGCAGACAGATGATGAAGTGGTGTGGATGGTAAAAGATAATGGGGTAGGGATTGCCAGGGAGCTATGCCAGCATATATTTATCCCTTATTATCAGATCAAATCTGCAAAGAAAAGTTCTCAAGGGATGGGCTTGGGCTTGACCATCGTAAAGATGATCGTAGATGGCCTACAAGGGAAAATAGAAGTTGCAAGCGATGCGGCACAGGGGCCGGGAACAGAGGTTAAAATCACTCTGAACAAAAGTAAAAAGGCAGAAGCCGCTGTGGAAGCCCCTATGTTGGAAGCCAAGTCCTTGCCAGATATTGATATTTCTGACTTGGTAGACTTGGTGAATGACGACGAAAGGCCTATTATTATGATCGTGGAAGACAACTTGAGCTTACTCGTTTATATGATTGAGAAGCTGAAGGATATGTACAACATTTATGTGTGTAAGAGTGGCAATGAAGCCTTGGAAAAGCTAAAGACCATTGATCGACTCGATCTGATCGTTTCTGACGTAATGATGGACGATGGCGATGGGCTTACTTTCTTTCATGAAATATCTAAACAAAGGCGCTACAGGCACTTACCGCTTATATTTGTTACTGCAAAGCATACCGTGGAAGACAAACTCGAAGCCTTATCCATGGGTGCCATTGATTACCTTCATAAGCCTTTTCTCATGGATGAGCTGGTCATCAAGATCAATTCATTGTTAAAGAACATCCAAAGACAACGCAATGCACTTGTGGATGCAGCATCAAGGATGATCATGTACTATGCTGCCGACTCTAAAACGAGGTGCAATGGCAAGTCTGACTTAGAACATAACTGTAAGTATTATACGCTTTCGGATAGAG
>CAMFLX010000252.1 GCA_945957555.1 uncultured Cytophagales bacterium | reverse complement strand
GGTATACATTGACGATTATCGTCCTTTTCTTATTAATCCATAGCTCAGCAATTTCACAAACTAATACATTTACCAAATACAACGACCCAAGAATCAACATAATAGGAAGAGTCGCCGACAAAGACTCTCTTTTAGAGATGTATTGGTCCGGTACCAGTATAAAAATCAATTTTTCGGGACCAAGCATATCGGCAACATTCAAGGATGAAAAAGGCTATAACTATTACAACATCATTGTTGATGGCAAGCTTTCGAAAATACTAAAACTAGATACACTCAAAAAAACTTACCTGCTTATTCAAAATCTCAAAAAAGGGGATCATACACTCGAGATATTTAAACGAACCGAATGGGATCAAGGCATAACAAGCTTTTATGGATTTGAAACAGACGATTTAAGCAAAATTTTGCCAAAAACATCTGATTCGCCATTAAAGATCGAGTACTTCGGAAATTCAATTACAGCTGGCTACGCCATAGAAGATAACGAAAGAAAGGATCGTCACGAAGGATTATACACCAACCATTTTGAAACGTATGCGGCACTTACAGCGAGACACTTCAATGCTGAGCACCACTGCACATGTAAAAGTGGAATAGGTATAATGATTAGCTGGTTTCCATTGACGATGCCACAAATGTACGACAGGCTCAATCCAGAAGACTCTAGTAGCAAATGGGACTTTAACAAATTCGTACCAGATATTGTAGTCATCAACCTATTACAAAACGACTCCTGGCTCATACACAATACCAACTATCCAACCTTTAAAACGACTTTTGGCAATACCCCCCCCTCTGAAGATTTCATAATTAAATCCTACAAAAATTTTGTTTTGGATATCCGAAACAAATACCCTAACTCCAGTATTATCTGTATGTTGGGCAATATGGACATCACAAAACCTGGTTCAAAATGGCCTAATTATGTAAAAACAGCCGTATCTCAAATTAATGACAAAAAAATACACACGCTTTTTATCCCCTTCAAAGGCACGAAAGCTCACCCCTTAAAAAAGGATAATAAAAAAATGGCCAATATCCTTATCAAATATATCAATGATCACATTCTCAAATAAATTCATTCATAAAAACTTTAACCCCACAGGGTAGGTACACAATTATTAATATTTATAGAACTTTACAGTTTAAAGCACATAATGTACACCTTCAATTTATGGCCATAAAAAAGCATTTAAGATGTTTAATATTATATAGAAACATATAAAAACATGAAATACATTTTATTTTTAATTCCATGTTTCCAATATCATGCAAGCAGTGTCACAAATATTTAAATTTTAAAGTTAAAATTTTTTACACACACCTTACATTTAGGCATATTAAATAGAAATAAATGGCACAACAGATACTTTTGTGACAAAAAAAAAGAAATACATTACACCATAAAACACTTCAAATAAAATCTTTTCAAAACTAAAGTACTGATGACTTATTTTTTATATTACATTTGTATTAATAAAACTGATAAGAGTTTGGGATTGATTAAGTTAGTTATTATAAAAAAGCCTCCCCTTGGGAGGCTTTTTTATTTTTAAACCTTTGTCGCAGCCAGAACTAAAGAATAGCCCTAAGATCCAAAATGTTTTTGAAGTTCAAAGATTCCCCGCAAACTATTTCCTTTTGAAAATCTTGACATTTAAAGGTACCTTTGAACAAATTTTCGTAAATGATAACTGTTACTTGCTCAAAGAGGATAACAACTGTTTTAGAAAGAGAAATAGGAGAACTAGGTTATACTGTAGTTTCCAAATCAATTAACTCTATACAACTAGAGGGCGATATTGTCGATTGTATGAAACTCAATTATTATCTTAGAACGGGAAACCAAGTATTATTGGAGATCAAAAAGTTACATGCCCAAGAGCCAAAACAACTTTACGAGCAACTACTTACTATTGAATGGGATAAGTACATCAGTAAACTTGGCTATTTCAGTGTTGTATCTACTGGATTCAATGAAAACATCAATAATTTCATGTATGTAAATCAGCTCTGTAAAGATGCAATAGCTGACTATTTTTATAAAAAATACGATCAAAGACCTGATTCTGGCCCCGATAAGCATAAAGTGGTCATTCGACTCTATTGGGATGAGCACGAAGCAATAGTATATTTAGATACGAGTGGAGAAACTTTAACGAAACATAATTATCGTAAAGCCCCCCATCTGGCACCAATGCAAGAAGCACTAGCCTCAGGAATTATTATGGCGAGTCGATGGGATAAACGCTCACACTTCATCAACCCTATGTGTGGCAGTGGCACATTGGCTATTGAAGCCGCATTAATGGCAACGAATAGATACCCTGGTGGCTTCAGGAATAATTATTCATTTATGCATTCTATGGATTACAATCCTGAAGCATGGGAAAAAATTCGTCAAGAAGGTAAGAAGCTATATACAAAAACAGATATTAAGATTATCGCTTCGGATATTAGTGCAAAATCGATAGACAGTGCCTACAAAAACGCACAAACAGCAGGAGTTGACCACCTTATAGAATTTGAGTGCTGCGATTTTAGGGACACAACAATCCCTGAGGGTAATGGAGTAATCATGATCAATCCAGAATATGGCGAACGTCTGGGAGAAATTGATGAATTAACAGAAATTTATTCAGGTATGGGCGATTGGTTTAAACAAAAGTGTGCTGGATATTTAGGCTATATTTTTACAGGCAACTTGGAGCTAGCAAAAAAAATAGGGCTCAAACCAAAACGAAAAATGGAATTTTATAACGGTAAAATAGACTGTAGACTTCTTGAATTTGAACTTTACACTGGTTCTCGAAAAATCGTACCCACAAAGGATTAAATACACTTTATTTATTAAAAATGGGCTAATGGGGTCGGACTCCATACAATAATCCTTGACATTTATTCGTTATAGCCAAACCAGATTAAAAACATTCAAAAATGAAATGGGACATATACATAGTGGCAATTTGCTTGATCTTAGTATCATGCGGCAAAACAAACCAAGTAGAAATTATAAAAGCGTTACCCATATCAAACTTTGACATCACTGGCACTTACCCACACGATACCAGTGCTTATACCGAAGGCCTAGAATTCCACAACGACACCATCATCGAATCCTCAGGCATAAAAGGTAGGTCTTGGATTCGACATGGGAATTTATCTTCGAATACTACAAGCGCCAAATTCTATCTAGATACGAATGATTTTGCAGAAGGACTTACCATATTAGGCAACAAATTGTATTTATTAACAGAGACGAGTAATGAATTGTATGTTTTTGACAAGCGAAATCTAAACCTATTAAGAACTGTAAGTCTTCAATACAAAGGATGGGGATTGTGCAACAACGGTAAAGATTTGATTTATAGTGATGGGACCAATGTCCTATCTTTTTTAGATACAACCAATTTTAACATTATCAGGGAAGTACCAGTTTTCGAATATGAAAAACCATTGTTTCAAATCAATGAAATGGAATATGTAAATGGGTTTATTTTCGCAAATATTTATACTACAAACTTAATATATCTCATTGATCCAAAAATTGGCAGCGCCATCGCAAAATTTGACTTAAAGGCATTAGAGATTGATTCCAGAAAAATAAAACAAGACATCGATTATTTAAATGGTATTGCTTACCTCAAAAAGGAGAAACAACTTCTAGTAACGGGGAAGTTTTGGCCCAAATTCTATAAATTAGCAATTTCAGACACACTAGCTACTAAATATTTTTACTAAAACCCACTTCTGTGAGATCTAAAATCTTTAATCCTAAAATCCCAACTCTGTTTTGTTATTTTAGGATATTTTTGTACTTTCGAGCGTTAAATTCCATAATCATAATGAGAAAACTAATTTTTATCGCATTAACATCATTGTTCATCAGCAACAGTGCTTTAGCTCAAAACAGAAAAGCTGCTCTATACAACAATAAACTTTTTGCACTACAACATGAGGTTGGCAACAAAATCATACGTTTCTTTGAAGTAGTGAAAACCGGTGATATTACTAAAATCAAGGAATCTCATGATTCTGTAAACAAATCCATAGATGCAATGATTGCCAAAGTTTCAAAATTTAAACAATTTGAAGGTGACAATTCTCTAAAAGAAGCCGTACTGGCATGGATGAAAGGTTACGAAGAATCTTTTGAAAACGAATATAAACAAATGCTTCCTCTACTTAGCAAAAAAGATAGAAGTGCTGAAGAAAATTCAAAACTCAATCAAATGCACGATGATTTGATAAAAGAAGAAATGGTTTTCGATCAAAAACTTGCTGAAACACAAAAAACATTTGCAGAAAAACACAAACTCACACTTGGCAACGGTGAATAGAGTTTAATATTGACCACGATTTAAAGGGGGCCTTAGGCCCCTTTTTTATGTACTCAATGACTTCATGATCAACGACAAACAAGCCATAATCCTACAAGTTCCTAAAGACAAATTCGGCATTAAGTAAAAAAAAAGCTACTTTTGCCACAAATTAATTAAAATCATGCTTAACATCGTTCTTTTTGGCCCTCCAGGAGCAGGTAAGGGTACCCAGTCGAGTAAACTCATCGAAAAATACCAACTAGTCCACATATCAACAGGGGATTTGTTTCGTGCTCATATCAAAAATGAAACCGAAATAGGCAAAAAAGTAAAAAGCCTTATCGATAATGGTATTTTAGTACCTGATTCGGTAACAATCGACATATTAGAAGAAGAAGTTAAAAAAAATCCTCAAGCAAAAGGGTTCATATTTGATGGTTTCCCTCGTACGGTAACTCAGGCAGAAGCACTAGACGCATTCTTGGAGTCTAAAAATCAAGAAATCACCGGTGTTGTACAGTTGGACGTTAATGAAGACGAACTAAAATCACGTATCGCAGAACGCAAAAAAATAAGTGGTAGAGCTGACGACGATGAAGACAAACTGATAAAACGAATCGAAGAATATTTCAGCAAAACCATTCATGTCTTGCCATATTACCAAAATCAAGGAAAGGTGAAAAAAATTAATGGCATTGGAAATATAGAGGAGATTTTTAACAATGTATGTGCTTCTATCGAAGCATTCTAATAGTACTTAATTTACGATGTAAGACATTATTATCGTAGCAATAACTAACGTCACAATATTTACATCTAAAATACAGCAAATTGGCTTCAGAAAACTTTATTGATTACGTAAAACTTTGCTTTCGATCAGGAAAAGGCGGTGCGGGCTCTGCGCATTTTATGCGCGCCAAAGGCATTCCCAATGGCGGGCCTGACGGCGGGGACGGTGGCAGAGGTGGCCATATAATACTTAAAGGCAATACACAGCTATGGACATTACTACACCTTAAATATCGCAAACATGTAATCGCAGAACCAGGCCAAAATGGAGGTGATAAGTTAATGACAGGACGTGAAGGAAAAGATGAAATCCTTGAAGTACCGTTGGGAACTGTAATAAAAGATTTTGAAACGGGGGAAATCAGAGGGGAAATCACCGAAGAAGGACAGGAAATCATTGTTACCAAAGGCGGGCGTGGAGGTTTGGGCAACGATCACTTCAAAAACTCCATTAATCAAACGCCTAAATATGCCCAGCCAGGCGAACCAGGCATTGAAGAGTGGATCGTATTAGAACTTAAGGTACTTGCAGATGTAGGTCTCGTTGGTTTCCCTAATGCAGGTAAATCTACCCTACTTTCAGTAATGTCTGCAGCCAAACCAGAAATTGCAGACTATCCTTTTACCACGCTCACCCCAAACTTGGGCGTAGTACCCTACAGGAATTTCAAATCCTTTGTAATAGCCGATATTCCAGGGATTATAGAAGGAGCCTCAGAAGGAAAAGGACTTGGTATTAGATTCTTAAAACATATCGAGAGAAACTCGTTGTTGTTGTTTATGATATCTGCAGATAGTAAGGACATTAAGGCTGAGTACAAAATACTCGTTAAAGAACTCAAAAAATACAATCCAGAATTATTGGATAAAAAAAGGGTTCTTGCTATTACAAAGTCTGATCTTCTTGATGACGAGTTGATCAAGCTCCTGAAGAAAGAATTACCCAAAAACGTACCACATATATTTATTTCTTCAATAATTCAGCAAAATATAACTGAGTTGAAAGACCTGCTATGGCAGGAATTAAATGATTAATTTTGCCAAAATGTCATATTTTAACACATTGGCAAAATTTTAGATGATACTTTATTAAATAATATTGATTATGGTTGAAAATCAAGAACAAAATCAGCAAGACAACTCTCAAGAAACACTAGATAACACTGTTGAACAAAACCAAGAAGAAGTTGGTAGCGATGAAACATCTGCAACAACTAGCAAACTTGAGCAAGAGCTTGCGGAACAAAAAGATAAATTCATACGCCTGTATTCCGAATTTGAAAACTATAAAAGACGTACAGCAAAAGAAAAGCTAGAGTTTGCAAGTTTTGCAAATAAAGAGCTAATGACAGCTTTACTTCCGATTGTTGATGATATGGAAAGAGCGGAGAAATCTCTGGAAACTACCACTGAGCTTGAAGCACTCAAGGAAGGTCTTAAGCTTATATTTACCAAGTTTGCCAAAACACTAGAAAGCAAAGGCTTAAAGATTATTGAAGCACAAGGACAAGCCTTTGATAGCGAGTTCCATGAAGCGATTACCCAGATACCAGCACCAAGCGAAGATTTGAAAGGCAAGGTTGTAGACGTGGTCGAAAAAGGATATTTCTTAAACGACAAAATTATACGATTTGCAAAAGTTGTGATAGGATCATAAAATGGCTAAAAGAGATTTTTACGAGATACTAGAGGTAGCAAAAAATGCTAGTGCTGAGGAAATAAAAAAGGCCTATAGGAAAATGGCCATCAAATATCATCCTGACAAGAATCAAGGGGATGCCTCTGCAGAAGAAAAATTTAAGGAGGCTGCAGAAGCTTACGAGGTACTTAGCAACGACCAAAAGCGCGCGGCCTATGATCGCTACGGACACGAAGGCTTGAAAGGGCAACAGTCTTCCGGTGGAGCACAGGGCTTTAATATGGAAGACATC
>CAMFLX010000251.1 GCA_945957555.1 uncultured Cytophagales bacterium | reverse complement strand
GTAGTAGATTCATCCCATAGACAAGTGAATGTGACTATTTTTAATAAACGCTTCAAGGTTGACAATGGTATCGGATGTAAATGGCTTTACAAAAAAATTAATAAAGATTTCGTTTTGGAAGAAAGATATGTGTCGGGTTATGGTTATATGATGCAACTTGAAAGTGGGTGGGAGTTGTGGTTCCAGGAATATAAAATAACTGATAGTATGAAAGTCTTCCATGATTCGAAAGTATCTAGTATCAAAGGAAGCTTTAGTTTTTAAGATTTCGCCATTTTCAGTATCTCCACTGACATCTCCCATATACGTTTGCGAAGACACAAACGTCGGCGAGACACAAACGTTATCTACGGTTTTATCTTATTTAGTGTTATCGTCATTACTGTTGTAGTATCAAAATTGCCAGTGCTGTCAATCTTAAAAAGGAGCTTACTGTCTTGAATAAGAAATTTATTGCTTTTCAAATATTTACTTGCATGTTTAATTCCGCCAATTACTACTATGGTGTCTTCTAAGATTTCATACTCTTCGTTCAGAAATGTACCACCTGATTCGTCACCAACGCTGATTTCAATTTTAGTTGAATCCAAGAGGTTAATCATGCAATAATCTAGTCCCTCTCTAAATTCTGCAGAAAAAAGTATATTATTCCAACGTTTTAGAGTCTCTTCTACAATCTTAGGGTCTTTCTTTCCTACAAAGTCAATTTGCACTAAAGATTGCCAAGCGATTGCTAATATTCCGCATATCGAAACGCCCACAATAAAGATGATTTTAATTATTCTTTTCATTGATACAGTGTTTTGTCAAAATTGTAGCTAACGGTGCCGCACTTACACTTTTTTCCAGATGAACGAAGTTACGACCATTCCGCCAATGTCAGAGTCTCCACTGACATCTCCCATATACGTTTGCGAAGACACAAACGTAGGCGAGCCATAGTTTAAGCTACATCTGCGTTGTGATTGATGATTTCAATTAATGAAATAATTTTTGTTGCCACTGCTTCATTAAACAAACCTGAAATACCATTTGAGTTGATATCCGTAAAGGGGGGCTCAAAGAGCATGGCGGGTTCTACGATTCCTTTGATAGTAAAAAACTTAATGATTTCGTCAATGAACCTGATTTGCTGTGAATTGAGTGTCTGTTGGGCTATTACTTCACTGAAAACTACTTTTGCGGCATTGGCATCTAGGCCCACGATAGACCGCACGAGTTTGCCTAAGGGTTTTTCACCATAGGCTTTTATGAATAGGCTTTTGGTGCCTAGTGTGCCTTGTTCAAACAATAGTTTTTCTAACTCATCCACTTCACTTTGAGTGATAGGGATGTTGTTTCTAAGTTTATGAATCGTCAAATGAGTCCCTTGTTCTCTTAAGTATTGCTCAACCTTACGTTTGTAAGCTCCTAATTCACTGGAACCATAGACTATTTCTACATCACTCACTGCTGAAATCACATCTTCGTAATCTGTATACACTATGGGGCGTTCGGCAACATCTAAAAACTTAATCAAATCCCTAAGGTCTACCCTTATTCGCTCAATTCCTATCGCTGATATGGTCTCCCAGGTACTTTTGTCCTGTACCCAGCGAATGGTTTCTATTTGTTTTGCAACGGTAGGAATAGAAGCTTTTTTCTGCAATCTACCAGCGGTACTGATTACTTTTTGCATATAACTGGCTTGTTGCTTATCGCCTTGCAAGTTGAACATCTGCAAGTCGTACATCATCACATCAAAACGTTTCGCCATTTCATCTTCACTGGTTTCTATCACCAGTGGGGCAATGTGTTCGAATAAATCTTTGACCTCCAAATCACTCAGTGCATGCCAGGCATTGGCATCTTTGTATTTTTCTACCATTTCCCAATGCTGACGCACCACAAAACTAGCCCCATTGAGGGCTTGGGTTTGTGTGATCAATTCGTTGATTAAGGACTGGCCGTAAGCTTTCAGCTCGCTATCTTCTTCTTTGAGCAATACAAATGCCAGCCGCAAACGCAGTTCAAACAGGCGTTGACTGAGCGATTTGCCAGCATTGCTTTCTATACCTTTGGGCTTTGCATTGAAGAACTCTAAATTCTCACACAGATCAAAAATGATAAACTCTTTTTTGTCTTCGCCTTCGGCAAATAAGTCTTTACACAATCGTGTACCACGGCCCAGCATTTGCCAATATTTGGCACTGCTTCGCACGGGTTTAAAGAAAACCAAATTACATACCTCTGGTACATCAATACCTGTATCGAGCATATCTACAGATACTGCGATTTGCGGCAATTTGGATTTGTCCTTAAACTTATTCAATAAGTCGTATCTATATTCTTCTTGATTGTCAATCACTTTTAAGAAATCGCCCTTGTACTCGGGGTATTGCATATTAAAACGTTCTTCAATAAACTTAGCATGTCTATGTGAACGTGCAAATACCATGGTTTTGGCAATTTTATCGCCGCCTTCTACTTTGATGCCCTGTTGCATAAAGTGCCCAATGACTTTGTCTACAGTGTCGCTATTAAACAACCAATTGTTTAAAGCTGTGGCATCTATTTCGTCAGGAAACTCGCCCGTGATGGGGTCGGCGTGTTGTGCTTCGTAGGCTTCTTTTTCCTCTTCACTTAAATCTGCATATACAATTCCCTCTCTGTGAAATTTCGTAGGAACTGATATGCCCCTTGGTGGCACTAGGAAACCATCGTTTACGCCTTGCTCCAGTTCGTAGGCATAGGTGGGGTTATTCGGTTCTAATTTAAAGAGGGCATAGGTATCTTTATGCGATTCCGATTTGGGGGTAGCGGTAAGACCTATTTTGATACCATCGAAATATTTAAGAATATGTTTGTATCTGTGGTAAACAGAGCGGTGGATCTCGTCAAATATGATCAAATCGAAATGCCCCACTCCGTAGCAGCTTTTTTTATCGTCCATTTCGCCATCTATCATGTTGATCATGGTTTGATAGGTGGAAAATACGATGCGACTGCTTTCATCTTCTTTTTCTTTGGTGAGATCTACCGCAGGTAGATTGGGCAAGTAGTCGTTTAAATTGATTTTTGCCTGATGGATCAAGGCGTTTCTATCGGCTAAAAACAAGACACGCTTGATCCAGTTGGCTTTGCTTAAAAAGTCTATGAGCGATGCCGAGACCCTTGTTTTGCCCGTACCCGTAGCCATCACCAGCAAGGCTTCGCGTTGCTTACGTTCCAGAGTTTCTGCTACTTTACGAATGGCTTCGTGTTGGTAATACCTGTCGGTAATGCTGTTGTTAATGGCTTCATTGGCCAATACTTTGCGGTAGGCACGGCGTTGCACCAAGGTTTGCAGTTCGTCTTTGGTATAAAAGCCATATACGGTGCGAGGGGCATACTGTAGATCGTCCCAAAGCCAGGTCTTAAATCCGTTGGAATAATAGATAACCGGACGCTGGCCAAACTCCTTTTCCATACAGTCGGCATAGCACTTGGCTTGGTGTTGCCCCACACTGGGGTCGCGGCGCGTTCTTTTGGCTTCCACCACAGCTAGAGGTTTGCCATCATCGCCCCAAAGTACATAATCTACAAAGCCGTTGCCATTGCTGCCATCAGCCTGAGGCATACAGTTACGCACGGCATATTCTTTTACATGCTCAGCATCCACATCCCAACCAGCTTCTACCAGCAAGGCATCAATGTACATTTTGCGGGTAAGGTCTTCGTTGGGGTCTATGGGTGGCGGTAGGTGCTGTAAATTAAGCGCTTTATGGGCCTTGATTTCAGCCAATAAAGCTTGTGCCTTTTGAAGCTCCGCTTGCTGTTGGTGGTAGTTTTCTAAGAGCTGTTCTAGTTGTTTTCTATTGGTTTCGGCCTCCGTTTCACGAGGCACCAAGCTTTCGTTAAAGGGTATACTGTCTTTTCTTTCTTCACCATACACATTTACCACCCAAAACACGAAGTTGTGGGTAAGCTTTAAGCTATGGAGTGCCTGTAAACTGGGTATTCTTTTATTGCTGTGGGCCGCATCGTTCCCGAGTTTACGAACCGTGTTAAGGGCATTAAAAAAAGAAGGAGCAATAATCGCTTTAAAGGCATCGGTATGCATCAGGCTATTTAGGGAGGTATCGTAGGGCAATTCCAAATCTTCGTCGTGCTCGTACATCCAGCGGATGACTTCTTCTAAGCCTTTGCGGCAAAGCAAAGCCGAATAGGGCGCATCGCTATACACATGTTGCTCGGCTTTCTTAAGCGTATCGGCTAGTGTGCCGAATGTAGCGGGGATGAAGGAAAAATTACTCATGACACTAACTCGCCCTTGAAGGCTTTTTGAAGGAGAGTTTGGAAAAGGTTATCGCTTTGAACACATTGACTTTTTGTCATTTTAATATTATTATTCAAATTTTCGATAATGTTTGAAAAATCAAGTTGCTCCTTATATGAAGGAAGCGGAATATCAAAGTCTTTAATTTCTACTAAATGCAAATCAGGCACACCAGCGCCTTTTACTCTTTTATCAGCTTGATTCTTAACATAAATTGTATTCAAAACAAAATTGAGGTAGTATGGATACACCTTGCTTCTATCTGGTTTTATTAAAGCAAGACTTACGTAGATACTAAAGTCTTCTTTAGAATCTACTATTGCAGCTCTTCCATATGTTGCACCTACCTTAGTATATAAAATATCTTCAAATTCAGGTTTACATCTTTTTGTATAAGATTCATGGTCTAATTGAGATATGAATTTACAATTATTAAAATCTAAAAATTTATTTGTTACATTTTTAACAGACAAAAATGGAATACCCGTATCTTGGTAATTGGGTTTTGCATGTACTCCATCAGTAATTTTTGTTGTTATTTGATTTAATTTTACAATATCTTTATTTGAACTGAACATATCAATAAAGATCGCTTGGGCGAGGTCATCGTATTTTTTGAGGAGTTCTTGGTCTTTACGGCGTAAGGCATCGGCCGCATCCAATATTTCCGCTATGCGCTTTTGGATGGGCAGTGGCGGTAGGGGGATTTGGATATTTTTTAATTGATCGGTTGTTAGATTTTTAAATATTGCTCCAACAGCCTGTTCGCTCGTTACTTTTGTTAAACTATTTAAATAATGAAATAAATAATCTATGTCTACATTTGCCGACAAATTTCTAAATCCAACGAAACCATCATGAATACAACAATCAACATTTAAAATTGCAGGTACTCCAGTACGACCACTTACAGTAATAACTAATTCTCCTTTTTGCATTGGTCTACTTAGTTTTGCACCTTCCTCCGTCAAGGAATCAACTATAGGGGTAACGTATTTGCCATCCCTTGTTAAGTCTTCAATCATTAATCGAGGGACATTTCCTCCATAATATCTTGGATCACCTTGAGGTCTAGGAGAACTCCCTCTTACTACAGTACAGAGTTGTTCTATTTTCACCATTTCCCAACTCATACCAACAAAGTCTTTAATTGATTCAACAAGGCAGCACGTTCGGCATCCAAGGCTTCTATTTGTTTAATGATTTCCGTAGGCTTTTCATAAGTCTTTTCTTCGTACACCACTTCCTTATAGCGGTTTATGCTCAGGTCGTATTTGTTGTCTTGTATTTCTTTTACAGGCACCATAAAGCTCTTGTCGGTGCGGCTGCGGCCATGCTCTTGGTCTAGGGCGTGAAATCGTGCAATAATATCGGCACTGTCGTTGGCTTCTATGGGCTGGCGCTTGTCGTCTAAGCTGTAGCCATCGGCTTGCATGTCGTAAAACCAAACTTTGTCGGTACCGCCGCTATTGGTTTTGGTAAATATCATAATGGCCGTACTTACCCCTGCATAAGGCTTAAACACCCCACTGGGCATAGAGATCACGGCTTCTAGTTTTTGCCGGTCTACTATTTCGGTACGGATTTGTTGGTGGGCTTTGCTGCTGCCAAACAATACGCCATCGGGTACAATCACCGCGGCACGTCCGCCTAGTTTTAAACCTTTAAGGATGAGGCCCAAAAACAGTAATTCTGTTTTTTTACTGTCTACCACCGCCAGTATTTTACCATCTACGGCATCGCTGTCCAAACTGCCTTTGAACGGAGGGTTGGCCAATACCAAACTTGCCTTTTCGCTAAAGCTTGTATTGGCTTCGCTGAGGGCATCTACGTCTATGAGTTGCGGGTTTTCAATACCGTGCAAGATCAAGTTCATGCCTCCAATGCGTATCATGGTAGGGTCGAACTCCATGCCCATAAACATCTTCTCTTGAAAATGTTTCTTGTGCTCTTCGCTGTACAGTTCGGTTTGGTAGTGCTTGCGAATGTATTCGCCAGCCGCGGTTAAAAAGCCCGCCGTACCACAGCTTGGGTCGCATATCACATCGTCGAGTTGGGGCTGCACCATTTCTACCATCATGGAAATAATATGGCGAGGTGTCCTAAACTGTCCGTTTTGCCCTGCTGTTGCTATTTTTCCTAATAGGTATTCGTATACGTCGCCTTTGGTATCGCGGTCGGCCATGTCTATTTTCGAAAGCATATCCACCACCTGGGCCAACAAGCGTGGCGTGGGTATCATAAAGGTCGCGCCTTTCATAAACTTACTGAAAGCCGCACTGCGGTTGCCCGCGTTTCTTAAAAAGTCGAACACGCCTTTGTCTTTGGTGAATAGGCGGTGCATTACCTCAGGGTCCATGTTTTTAAAATGGCTCCAACGCAATTCATACTCCGACTCCAAATAGATAGGGTCTTCAATGGGTATTTTGAGCAAATTGGCCTTGGATTCCTTTTGTGTATGCAGTTCGTCCAACCTACGGATAAACAACAAATAGGTCATTTGTTCAATGACCGTCAAAGGGTTAGAAAGTCCGCCTGTCCAAAAGGCCTCCCATACTTTATCTATCTGTGCTTTTAATTCTCCAGTAATCATGCTGATATTTTAAATCCTTTGTTAGCTTCGTTCATTCTGTTTCATAGCTCGCCAATGTCAGTGTCTCCACTGACATATCTCCTCGCCTCTGTCAGTGTCTCCACTGACATCTCCATATACGTTTGTGAGGACACAAACGTCGGCGAGGTGAAGTTTTAGCCAGTGTCGCCAAATTTAAGGATTTGTTTTTGAATTCTCTA
>CAMFLX010000250.1 GCA_945957555.1 uncultured Cytophagales bacterium | reverse complement strand
ACAGGACATAATTGGTGTCATTGGGGTCGGCCTTGGGATTGTTCTTTTGCATGAGCGCTTTGGCCTTTTCCTTAACTGCGTTCGCTTCGTGGTCAGCAGCTTTGAGTTCTTTTCTAATCTGACCAACAGCCTCCGCATCATCCCTCTGTTCTGCATTAACAAGCTTTTCTATCACTAGCTGTTTACTGGCATGAAGTGCTTCGTGTTGATGTTCTAGGTCTTGATACTCATTTGCATACGCACTGTTCTCAATAGCCTTAACTTCTACTTTATTGAAGAACAAAGGCGGTGCATGGTATTGATAAAACGCAAACACCAAAGTACCGATCAGGAGTATAAAAAACTGCATGGGAATCTTCACCAAACCGTTCATCACCAAACCCAAACGACTTTGGGTAATGGACTTACCAGTAAGATAACGACCTACCTGCGACTGATCTGTACCAAAATACGAAAGCTGCAAGAAAAAACCTCCAATAAGACCAGACCAGAGGTTGTAACGATTGTCCCAGTCAAAACTCGTATCAATGGCATTAAGCTTGCCAGACTTTCCTGCGATGTGTAAGGCATCTACAAAATCTACATTGGGAGGCAACAGATGAATGACCATATAACCCGCCATGAACAGACCGACGAATATGATCCCCATCTGCAGCATTTGGGTATGCGATACGGCCTTGGTGCCCCCATATACAGTATAGATGATGACCAACGTGCCCATCACAATAGTTGTATAAGCAATATTGATCTCTAAAATAGTAGAAAGCACTATGGATGGTGCATAAATCGTGATCCCTGTGGAAACGCCTCGTTGGATTAAGAACAAAAATGCGGTCAGTGATCTAGTTTTGATATCGAACCGTTTTTCCAAATACTCATAGGCCGTATATACATTGAGTTTATTAAAGATAGGGATGAACGTAACACACAGCACAATCATGGCCAAGGGGAGGCCAAAGTAAAACTGTACAAACCGAAGTCCATCACTGTATGCTTGCCCTGGTGCAGAGAGAAAGGTGATCGCACTGGCTTGTGTGGCCATGACCGAAAGCCCCACATGGTACCAAGGCAATTGCCGATCGGCCAAGAGATAGCCTTTTATGTTTTGTGTATGCCTACTTTTCCAGATGCCATAAAACACTATAACAATGAGCGTGATACACAGTACTGTCCAGTCGATCCAGCTCATTACTTAAAGTATTCGGTAAAGTAATACAATCCGATCGCAATGCCCACCAACACAAAAACCATGAGCAGGTACACGTTTTTCCACGAGCCGAGAATAGGTGATTTTTCTGCTTCCATAACTATTTTTCAAGGTTTTTAGGCAGGCTCAGCAAGTTTACAAAAAGTCTATAAGCTCCAGAAACGCCCGCAGGCAACTCTCTGAAAAAGACCAATCCCGTATACACAAAATTTCCCTTGCCGTATTTAGCCACGATCAAACTGCCATCCGACTCTTTCTCATTAGGATCTTTCATAGACAAGATCGTTTCGTAGTTTTTGTCAAGCTCTGTAGCGAAATAAATGCCTCGCTCTTGCACCCAAGCTTCAAAATCCGCACTGCTGATCTTGTTGGGAAAATTAAGCACTGAGTGGTTTGCATTTACAAAATTTACAGCGGCCGTTTCATCGGTGACACGGTTTCTAGAAATCGTAAACGGATAAGGGCCGATCTTCGCAATGACAGGCCCCACACGGCTGTTGGTATTGTACTGTACGACCAAGTTACCGCCATTTTTCACGTATTCCATTAACTTGGTATAGTGTACTTGCAAGCGCTCATTGGTATTATGGGCACGGATTCCCGTCACGATCGCATCATATACACCCAAGTCAGATTTGGAAAGCATCGCATCCGTAAGGATCGTTACATTATAACCTACCTGTTGCAAACATGCGGGCACTTCATCGCCAGCACCTACGATATATCCAATTTGATTACCAGTCTTTTTAAGTTCTAACCTAACGAGTTTTGCAGATGCATCTGTTAAAATAAACTGATACGGAATATGATCGTACTCAATCCTTTGAATGGATTTATTGTACGCTTTACCACCAATAACTATACTTGCAGAAAGCACACCAGTACTATTGGAAGCGCTCGGAAATATTTGTGCCTCCAGCACTTGTTCATCGCCTTTGTTTTGTAAGTTAAATTCTGGATTAGCTATAGATACACGCCAACCTGCTGGGAATTGTATTTGCAAGGTACCTATTACATTAGCAGTATTGGCCTTCACCAAGAATTGAACCGTTTTAGGCTGTGCATCAGAAAACACAAAGGCTTTCTCAGGAATATTCACAGTAGCGGGTGGCAATACTTCAAATGGACGGTACACTTCTCCTTTCACAGGATCGGTATATTTGTATACCAAAGCCCTGTCTATCTTAAAATTGAGATCCGCAATATTTAAATCAAATCGCACTAAAGTGTTAGCCTGATTTTCGGGTCTTCCAACCCATAGTTGATCACGTACTGTGTATAAACCCTGTGTATGTTCTTCGTTAAGCCAATAAGGATTCGAAGCCAACAAACTTGCAGACAAGATTGCCTTGTGCTTGAAAGTATACAATTCGTTGGCTTTCAGACTCAAATTAGTACTTGTATCCTCAGTTAAGTAGCTGATACTATTCAGCAATATCGTCGTATTGTTTTTGGACAAAACCTGTGCAGTAATCTCCATAGGACTCCCTGCGATACCCGAATATTGATTGGCATAAGCCTCTGCCCATAGGCCTGCGCAGGCTAATAAGATTTGCTCAGCCTCTTTCAACTTCTGCGCTTTCCAATACGCCAACTCGGGTGTATTTTCGGTAATGGCCTTCAACTCTTTATAAACAGCAACTAAAGCAGGCAGTGATTTTTGTGGTTCTTCTGGTTTGTATTTGGCGATCACATCGCCCAATAGCTTACCAAACTTACTGGTGGTCTTAAAGCGAGCCCAAGTAGAATCTATACCTTCAAAAAGATCCTTTTTTACCACATCGCCCTTCAGTTGTTTAAAATACTCTATGGAATTCCCTCTTGTTTTCGCAGAACCAAAGCCCTGGCTCTTATGCATCGAGCGACTGTCTGCTGCTATTTCGCCATAGTACTTGCCCAATAGTGGATTGTACAAACCTACATTGATTTTAATCTGATCTTCCGAGGTCGTATTGTTGCCCCCAAAGTTAAACGTGTTCCAAAACAAGCGCTTAGCCTGCCAGACTTCCGTATATTTGAGTTGCTTGGGGAAACGACTTGGATCTGCCGCAGCACTAAAAGCCTCTTCAGCCAAGATCGCTGAAGCGGTATGGTGTCCATGGCCCCCCTCACCCGTGGTGGGGAATCTACAAATAATAACCTCTGGCTTAAACTTACGGATTGTCCAAACTACGTCAGCCAAGATACTGTCTTTGTTCCAAAAACCAAAGGTCTCGTCAGGGTTCTTAGAGAAGCCAAAGTCATTGGCTCTTGTAAAAAACTGCTCAGCGCCATCCGTTCTACGTGCTGCTAAGAGCTCTTGGGTACGAATCAGCCCTAAAGCCTCCCCTTGCTCCTTACCGATCAGGTTCTGCCCACCGTCGCCACGGGTAAGCGACAGGTAAGCCGTTCTTAGTTTTCTTTCATTGGCCAAATAAGCGAGCAAACGTGTATTCTCATCGTCGGGATGTGCCGCTACATACAGTACCGAGCCAATGGTGTTGAGTTTTTTGAGGGATTGTAAAATCTCGGAAGCATTGTACTGAACTTGTGACTGTGCTACCGCCGTACTGGTTCCGCACAAGAGCGAAACCCAAACTAAAAAATGTTTCATAAACAAAAATATAAGGAATAATCATACAAAGAGGATCAATGCATACAAAAATTTGATCTCGTTGCGATTGGTAAGGCAACACGAATAAATAGACAATAAGTTCAAGAAAAGCTTAGAAAAGTTATAATTGTAAAGACAATGCAATTTATTTAGGTCTGTGAGTTACGGGCCGAGTAGATAAAGAAACAGCGACAAGTAAGTTCCGTAGGGACGGAATATTGGTAGCTAAACATTCAAAAGACAAGATAGTAAGTCACGCTAGTGACGACATAGTGTTGATTATGGAAAAAGGTGGATCGATAATTTTGAACTGGTCTGAGACCAGAAAGCACCCTTACTATATCGTTGCTACGCAACTCGGAGATTGGTATTGAAATCTCATTCTACCAATATATCGTCCCGATGGGACTTCTGCTTTGGTCAGTAATTTGTTGTCAGTCTACAGCTTCTAGTTCTTACAATTAATGAATATCATGGAGCATAACTTGTATCGTATTTGGGAGACGTAAATTATCGCATCTTCAAATCTCCAAATTATCAAATCAGCTAATTCACCAAAGCGTACATCAAGATAGCAGCAGCTACGGAAGCGTTCAAGGACTCCGTATGGCCAGCACCAGGAATCGTAACCTTGGTATTGACATAGCGCTCTACTTCTTTACTGATCCCTTTGGCTTCATTGCCGATCACCAAAACTGAATTGCGCTCTAATGCAGAAGTACCCAGTTTGGTACCTTCCAAAAAAGCACCGTACACGGTTCTTTTGTTCTGTTTCAAGAACACATTTAGGTCTTGATACAGGAGATTGATCCTTGTAAAAGAACCCATGGTGGCATTGATTACCTTAGGACTATAAAAATCAGTCGTATTAGGGGAACAGACGATGTCTTTAATACCAAACCAATCCGCCGTACGAATGATGGTACCTAGATTACCCGGATCGCTGATGTCGTCTAGTAAAAGTGTAAGGTTGTTTTCCGTAATCGGCGCAGCATTTTTAAACTGTAAAAGTGCCAAAGCCGCGTTGTTAGATTCAAAAGTCCCCATGGCTACCAGATCTCGCTCGGGACAAATCTCCAGCTTGAATTCTCGAAGTTTAGCTCTGGGGATCTGGGTGGCAAACTCTTCAGTAGCGAAGACCTTCTCTACAGTAAAATCCGAAGCCAGTGCTTCCAATACACTTTTGGCACCCTCCACAAAAAACAGACTGTGTTCTTGGCGATTTTTCTTCAGTTGAAGCGATTTGATGAATTTGATTTCGTTTTTAGTAATCACGTGACCTCTATAAGCTGTTAAAAGCCCTCGCCTATTGCTACAGGCAAGAATTGCCACAAAGGTACATGCTTAAGCCTAAACTCCCAATAAACGACCTGATACTTAATGAACCTGAACTCGGGATAAGGAGCACCCTACAAAGAGCATAAGACACTATTTTCGAACATCTTAATTCAACATAAACTCTAGATAATGAAGATTATTTACAGGGAGAAACGGACAGGCATTCAAGAAAATGTGAGGGTTTTGTGCATGATAGCCAACAAATCCTTGTGTTTAAGGGCAAGACAAAATACTGATTTTCAATAATTTGTGCGATAGCGAAGCAAGAAAACCCCACAATTTTCTTGTAGCCTTGATTTTTTGCTACTCTTTTGCAGAACCTGTTCCGCTCTTCAGCGGGGCAAAAGTAGGCCACCGCGGCAGCGGCTACTCTGATACAAGCTCCAAAACATGTTTTAGGAGGGATCTTAACGTTTTTTCTTATCCGGAGTTCAGATTAATTAGGCTTACCTCAATAGACAAATCCTAAGACCCTTTTAATACTTATAGGACGATAATGGGATCAGTACACAAAACTCAAAAATAGCAATCGCACAAGGCAAAGACTAAACCTGTAATAACCATATTCATCCCTGGCTTTGATTTAAAAGCGCATACAATACTGATGGCTGATAAAATGATCCCCACACTACCTAGGAAAACAGCAAAAATGCTATGGTCCAAGTTCGAGATGAGTGCTAAAATAAAAGCAAAGATACGTGACGCAACACCTAAAATCTGTATTCGAGATCCCTATTGGACAATTCCATGGGGTCTTGGAACATGTAAAAGTTTATTTAATTTAACCTTTACAAAATATGAGATGCTTAGTCTTTACGTACAAATTTGATCATTCCCCATGCACTCTCTGATGTTACGAGTTCAAGGCGACCTGCTTTATAGTAATAAGTGGCATTTTTACCGCTAGGTAGTGTAAAAGCATAAGTATGATCATCTATTCTTTTGGCAGGCAAAAGTTCTTGATAGTTTTGTGAAAAGACAACCTCATTGGGATTGGGCTCTCTAAAGTAAATGGAAAGTATACTCGTTCTTATTGAGTCCTTAATGTATTTCAATTTCGCCTCCTTATTTTTACCTTGATAACTCTCCCCATTCCATACCATCACATTGTTGGCCTTTTGATCCTCGTTTACATATCTGATATGTGTGGAATGTTGCAAATTATTATTTACAAACACATCTGTGATCTTCTCCTGAATAGTAAGGTTGAACAAATAACTGATCTTAACGGAAGAATTAAGGTGGTAAGTCGTTTTTCCATTGGCAATCAACAATGTTGCATCCAAAGCCCCTACCGTATTATTCCCCAACTTCACATCAAAATTGATCCTGTGAGATTTTGTTGTATTCTCATCAAAAGAGCTTAATAAGAAGAATGTCGAGAAGAGATTAAAAAAAAGAATACGTACCATATTGAATGCATTTGTAGCTAAGACAAATCAAAACACAATTACCCTCGATTAAAATTAGGAATTTTTTATGACATATCTATTTTCTGATTAGAACTAATTCAACAATAAAGAAAATCCAACTTAAATTGATGGGAATAAATCGCACACAAATACAAGCTTATACTAAGCTCAAAATGATCTGAGCTCAGACTATCCTTAGAACCAGAAACGCTCCACGGATTGAGAAATGAATGTTGAACTTTCCGACAAGTCAAGATAAGTCGTTACGATTTCTTGGGATGCTACGCCTCGAATTTGTACAAAGTACCGAACCATTGCCATTCGGCTATAGCCAATTTGAATTTTATATTTAGTCCACGGGTCTATCGCTAGGAGTAGTCGGCATCTTTCATCATTCATACCTTGTTTGGATGTTTTTCTTCCATTACACTTATACCTCTTCACAACATTTTCTTAACAAATATAAATAATTATTGATCAAATATTTAGATATTCATATGAGATACTACACTTGAAGACATATTACTTAAAAGTTGCCCAAACGTTAAATGGAAATCCATTTTAAT
>CAMFLX010000249.1 GCA_945957555.1 uncultured Cytophagales bacterium | reverse complement strand
CCCCTAAATTGATCAGCAAGGCCTTACGATCTAGCTGTTGCTCTGTGAGTTCTTTCCAAATATGACTACAAGTCGTCAAGTTTTTATTCTCCTCACCACTTTTGATCTGAATTACAAAGTGTTTTGGCAAAGATGGACTTAATATTGGATAACAATGTTTATAGGTGTTTTCATCTACAAGAACACCTATTTTGGAAAAGCTATTTTTCTCAAAATAACTCTTAATGGTATCCTTCAAAGACTTACCTATGTAAATGTGCGAGGGGATCATCACTTAAAAAAATTTGCACAAAGTTAGCGTTTGTAGTTTCAAAAAAACAATATTTTAAAAAATTCTACTTACGCCAAGGTTTACGGATGTACCAGTTGACTTAGACGATGCCAATGCGTTCTCCAATACATTCAAACTTGCATACAGATTGATTCGGAGGGGCAGTAAGGTATTGAAACCGACATACGAATCAACTCTTCCAAAGCCCCCTGTGGCCACTTTTGCGAAAGCCGAAAATCTTTCGCATACTTTATAAACACCTCCTAAAGTAACGCGTGGCATATATTGATCGGTATGAAGATATTGTAATTCATATAATACTGCAACTTTTTGCGACAGATTGTATTTGAGGCCGACTTTTAGCTTGAACGGGAGTATTTGTCTCTTAGAAACAGACTCCTTATTCATATTCAAGATCTTATAAATGGAATCAGTATGGTACTTATCAAAACTCCCCATATCGAAATCAAACAAATTATCGATACGAATACCAGAAAAATGATAGGACGAATCTTTGTGATACGATTCTATATTGTTGATGTTCACAAATCCTAAATCAGTTAGATTAGCACTTATGACGAGTTTCCCTGACTCGCTCTTGTGAAAATAGGACAGATTCAGGGCTGTTCCAGCACCTACATTGTTAAAATACCTAGACTTGGCACCTGTACCTGCTGATTGTAAAGTGATATCCGTATTAAAATCCAAGTAGGTACCGTCAGTAGCCGTATATAGATCCCCCCTATCGATATGATAACTTTGATATTGTCCCACAGTTACATAAGACAGGCCCGCACCCAATACATGGCGATTAAATTTCTTCTCCAGCCCCAAACTTATGGTCTGATAGTTTATATAATCAATGTTAGAGTTTGACAAATGAGCTGTTTGTCCCGCAAAATCTGCGTTTCCCTTAAACACCAGCTTAAACATATCGCTCGAAAACGTAGATCGAATAAGATCAGTATTTGCCATATTGAATGTTAGTGCAACAGAGGAATTGAGTTTATATTTCGCATAAAACACTTCATTTCCATAGAGACCCATGTCGTTAAGTGTTCTTAACCGCTTAATCACACCATCCTTTTCCCTTTCGTCTATATAGCTTTTAAAAACAATTGTATTGACAAAAGAATTATTGACCGCAGCATTGGAGTTTGCTTCCCATTCCACGGAGCCGCCTACCAAAACTTTCGCTGAATCTTTATAAAGGCTTGTCGTATTGTATTCCTGTACAATTACATCATCAGTGCTCTGTGCATTCAATGTAATTGCAGCTACTACTAAAAGAACATACTTCTTCATTAAAAAATACTTATTTACTGCTTACCAAATAATTAAACTTACCCACCAAATTCACCTTCAACTTATTATTGATTGCCAACTTAGAATACTTACTATCGGCAGAATTGAACACAGCCTTGAAGATAATCTTATCAGCGGTAAGCAACCTCACCAACCTAGCATTGTCAAAATAATAATCAATTCTTTGCTTTTTAGAGCTGATTAGTTTTCCAGTGTTAGGATCCACATCTGCAGCCAATACAGGTGTCTGCGACCATATAGAATCTACTGGTATGTCCAATTGATCCAACACGATTAATTTCATGGTCATACCGATTGGTATTTCGTTTTCCAGCAACAAACTTAAGGTACCATCTTTGATTTTGTCAATATTAGTGAGTGCAAAATCTGATATCAATGTGGTATCCATTATAGAAAAATTATTGACATTCAATCTTAAAGGTACCTCAACGTTTAAATCCACCTTAAAACTAGACGCATCTGTGAGGAATTGATTCATATCAATCGTAGATACAATGCTGGTATCTGTATTGGGATTAGTAATCACCTTTGCTTGGTATGTTAATACATCGGGCTTATTATCTAAAAATGCCTTTATGTTAGAGTTTGTATTATCGAGTGTATGCGTAGCATGAGAAGGTGTGAACGGCGTTTCTATAGCTGCAGGAATGGAAACAGAAGGCTGCGTCATACTTAAAGTAGTAGTTACTCCAGTCTTAGAGTTCAGACCATCTATTTTAGTCACATCTACTTTGGCCTCAAGCCCTGCTCCACTGGTGATGTTCAAGCTCAATTTAACCTCGTCAAATGCGATATTGATATTTTCCAGATCCTTAAACACATCAAAGTTAGCCGTTGCGGGTCCTATATCGAAAGTATCCTTACCCAAATAACCTTTGGCATAAGCAGGTATAACATCTACCAGTTTGATTTCCATTCGGATACTATCGTTTTCTGTGATGGTAACCATCCTACCAGTATACTCAAAGCCTGCTGACAACTTACTTCTAAAAGTATTTGGCTGGAAACCACCCATTTCAGTCAACATATTCAAATCCAGATCAAAGCCACTGATATCCTTTTCAAGAGTATCAATCATGATTTGGCCATTGATAGCTCTATTAAAGTACCCAATGAATTTAAAAGTATCAGCATTAATGGTCGCCGCCGGAATGGTATAAGTAAATTTAACTTGATCTGGCGCTGTTGAATAATACTTGATCTTGATCTTACCACTTTTAATCCTTACCCTTGTCAGCCTTTTATCTTTTATACCTTCTAGTTCGGTTTCAAAATCTCTCTGAATGAAATCTTGCTGCGGAAACACTGCCGTTAATTCTTTGGCCTTCAAATCTGTGGCTACCACATTTACAAAAAGGCCTTTGTCCAGATCCAACAAAACAGGGACACCATTAGAACCTACAACATCCAAGTTAGTGATTTCATAAACCAAAGTCCCTTCCACATGCTTCCCATCAAGTGGAATGATGTTATGAACGGTTTCTCCTGCACGTATCGTATCAATAACTCCACTACCAATAAGTGAACCATCGCTTTTGTTTTTTACTGTATAAGTAATATTGGCCAAAGCAAAGCTCAGGTCATTTCTTACGGTGGTGTTCAAATTACCTGTAATGATATCTGCAGAAGTAAATACTGCATCAGCCACAATATCTTGCGGAGGGCTGGACAAACCTTTGAAAGGAGGAACCTCAACCATTTGATCATCGCTAGCAATAAGATAGGCTCTGAAAAATGGAGATGGGATGCTATTTACGAAATCTCTAACAATCACATTATGACTCACATCCCTAGTGGTGATGGGAAAGTCCCTGATCAATACCCTCTCTACAAATTCCTGCCCATCAAAAGGTACAAGTGAGTCTATCTTAAGTTCATAAAGACTTTGGTGTGACACGAGTGTCATTGATGAATCGCTTTCCACTCTATACAATGTGTCAGAGATGAGGTTCTCAACCCCTAAACTCGAATAGGCAATGGGCGTAAGTACCTTGGCGTCCCAAGTTACCGATTCCTTCTTTTTGAAACATGAAGAAAGTAGAACCGTGATAATGATTAGAAATAAATATTTTAGCCGCTTCATTTATGTAAGAATGTATAGTAGATTTGCACTTTAAACAGAAGTAATTGCACTAATCAGCAACATGCCTTCAAATATAAGTAAATTTTGTCATTACGCACACACAAGGATATCGTAATCTTAGGAGCAGGCCCAGCAGGAATGAGTGCCGCCTTATTTCTTGCACAGCAAGGTATCCCGTGTACCATCATTGAAAGAAAGACATTTCCAAGATCCAAAACCTGTGGAGATGCACTCAGTGGCAAAGTATTTGATGTTCTCAAACAAATCGATACCAATATACTACAAGAGTTTTCCCGTTCTGCAAACGCGATCGGCTGTTGGGGTATCAAATTTATAGCACCCAATGGTACAGAAGCCTCAATCCCGTTTCAACAAGCCTTTAACACACATCCAGGCACCTTGCCCTCTGGCTTTATCATGAAACGTGTGCACTTTGACCACTATCTATATGAGAAATGCTTGCAAAGTAACTTGATCACCCTTAAGACCGAAACAGAATACACTGAAGTACAAAGAACAGGAATTGGTTATCAAATCCTTACAAGTTATGGCGAGATGATCGACACCAAACTGATCTTGTGTGCGGATGGAGCGCAATCGAAGTTTGCCAGAGAACAAGGCCAAATACACATGGAGGCTGAGCACTTTAGCGGCAGTATTAGAGGCTATTTCAAAAACGTGAGCGGATTCGAAAAAGGTAATTTCATAGAACTGTACTTTCTAAAAGGTGTGCTGCCTGGTTATTTCTGGATCTTTCCTCTGCCCAATGGCGAAGCCAATATCGGTCTGGGCCTAAGGAGTGACTATATCAGTAAAGACAAAGTCAACCTTAAAAAACTACTTTATGAAATCATAGAATCACATCCTGAGATCAGGCAAAGGCTACAGGGCGCAGAGATGGTTGGCACCTTAGAAGGCTTTGGCATCCCTTTAGGATCAAAAGTCAGGAAAATCTCTGGGGATCATTTTATGTTACTTGGCGATGCCGCATCTTTAGTCGATCCTTTCACAGGAGAAGGTATTGGAAATGCTGTATTCAGTGGTAAAATTGCCGCAAAAATTGCCCAAGAGGCACTTTCCCAGTTTAAATTTGAGGCGAGTTTTCTCAACAGCTACGATCAGGCGATTTACAAACAACTTGGAGATGAGTTGAAACTAGGCAGAAAACTCCAAAATCTATCAGTATACCCATGGCTCATGAACTTTATGATCGGAAAAGCCAGAAACAACACAGAATTCAAGCGGACATTAACGGCTATGTTTGAAAATGTAGACTTGAGAGCAAAGTTCAGGGATCCTAGATTCTACCTGAAACTGTTATTTAACAAAGCTTAAAGCAGGCAAAGCATTTGATCATTCAAAATCTGTAGGTTCCTCGATAGGGAACTCCAAAAATACGGAGAACATATCTTCAAACACTGTACAGGTCACATCCAGTTTGTATAGGTCACAAATCTTCTTCACGATAGAAAGTCCCAAGCCTGTGGAATTCACATCACCTGATGTTACAAACCTATTGAACATGTTAATGTCCTTCATTTGCGTAGCATCACCTTTATTGGTGACTTCTAAGCTGCTCGATGTAAGCCTTATGGAGATATTACTACCTTCTAGTCCGTATTTGAACGCATTGTTGATGATATTGTTCAGCAAAACCTCCAACAGTGTTTCGTTGATTTTCAAGTTGACCTCACCACCTATATATTTAGATAGGGTAATGTCCTTATCCATATACAAATCAACATTTGCATTAATAATGCGCTCCAAAACAGGAGACAATGCTACCCAGTGATTGTCAGTAAAGTGTTGGTTTTCTATCTTGAACAGGAATGTGAGGTTCTTGTTGAGATTATTCAGTCTTTTGATCGCATCGTAAATAATAGAGATATGCTGCATTTCATCTTCTGTGAGATTTTCCGATTGTATGAGCAAATCCAAATGATTGTTGATGATCGCCAAAGGAGTCTTAAACTCATGTGAGCTATTTTCTATAAACTCCTTTTGTACTTTGTAGTCTTTATGCACACGGTCTGTGAGATTCGAGGAGATATCATTCAATTCATTAAATTCATAAATATTAGTCTTGATACCTGGGTTATAATCACCCTTTTGGATGTCGTATACCTTTAATGAATTCAAGATTTGATAGAATGGAAAAAATGTTCTCTTTAAGAAAAAGCTATTCACCACATAAAAACATACCACAAAAAAGATAAAATTGACCAGAAAGTACGGGAAGATCGTAAAAATATTATTCAAATGCGGCCCCAAATGAAACTTCATCTTTAGGCGGTATACATCGTTATTTTTGTAGAAACAAGTCGTCAGCTCCCTAAATTTCACTACCCGCTTCAAGTCCTTGTCATAGACGTCAACAGTCTTATATACATCATTGAATTTGGCAGGTACCTCTGTGAGGCGCTCCAGATCTACTAAATCTCCGTGTTTTTGATTATAAACACCACTTCTAAATTCATGAATGAGCTCCTTTCGTTCTTCAGAGAGGCTTAGGTCTATATTTTTAATAACGATCAGCTTGAACCCAAAATACGAGGAGATTAAACTGATGATGAAGACTAAAACAGAGACATAGATATAAAACCTTATATAATGCTGGTTAAGCTTCATATATCGGCAAACTTATACCCCACGCTGTATATGGATTTGATATAATCGCCACAGCCCATAGCCGTGAGTTTTTTCCTGAGATTTTTAATGTGGGTGTACAGAAAATCTATGGAATCCAAGCGCTCTGTATAATCGCCCCAAACATGTTCTGCAATAGAGTTTTTAGAGATTACTTTGTTTTTGTTGGTGACAAAAAACAAAAGGATATCGTATTCTTTTCCTGAGATCTGAGCATCTACATTGTTTACAAAGACCTGTCTGGCTTCTACATCTATTTTCAGTTCTTTAAATTCTACAATGTTCGATCCCGCAAAGCTTCTTCTTCTGATAATTGACTTGAGCCTTGCCATCAACTCTTCGAGGTGGAAAGGCTTGGGCAGATAATCATCTGCCCCTAAGTCCAATCCTGAAATTTTATCATTAATAGAATCCTTCGCAGAAAGTATGATGACCCCCGTCTGTGGATAGTTCGCTTTGATCTTCTTTAAGATATCCAAGCCAGAACCATCGGGCAACATCAAGTCTAATAGCACACAGTCGTATTCGAATACCGCAAGTTTATCTTCTGCCTCTCTCAGATTTACGACACTTTCGACCAAATATCCACTGCCCGAAAGGTACTGCACTACTGTCCTTCTTATTTCTGCCTCATCTTCTACTACAAGTACTTTCATTGTTTCGGTTTTACTATAAGTCTATGCGAAAAAGACGAAGATACATAAAAATACCCTACCGCACCATTAGAAATATTACCTATTATATTAGCAGGTGGGCCATCAAATATAGAACCACTATTGTTGGTCTGTATCTGCAAAGCCTCGTAATACTTTAATGTTGGATAATCGATTGTAAACAAGTCGACCTTCACCTTATCATTCAACTGAAACTTATTAAATAAGGTAGTTTGAATCGGTGCTGCGGTAC
>CAMFLX010000248.1 GCA_945957555.1 uncultured Cytophagales bacterium | reverse complement strand
GTCTATAGGTAAGTGTTTGTATAAAAACATTTTTCCTTTGCTATATCCTGTACTCTCCATAATCGGGGGGAAGGTATGTGGAGTTTAGAGTAAAGACACAAGACACAAGACACAAGACACAAGACGCAAGACACAAGACGCAAGAGTAAAGAGTAAAGAGTAAAGAGGCTTTGAGTTTTTAGCGCTATATGTACCACGTACCATGTACCATGTATCACGTACCACGTTAACCCTCTCAAAGCTTATAGACAGTGCCTGTGGCACCTTTTCCTAGGATGTACTCGCAGGCGGCATTCAAGTTGAAATCTTTGGTATATACAGCGCTTTCGCCATCTTTTTGTCTGATGGTGACGGCATCAGCTCCGGTTTTTTCTACCCTCATCCAGTGGTAGGACATGTTTATTACATAGTGGCCAATGTCAGGCAGTAATGATGTGAGCTCGCCCTTGTTGGTATATTCGCCTGATTTGGTACCAGCACCGCCTGATTTTGCATAATCTTCACAGTTTTTGGTCCAGTCTGGGCCGCTCGCTTGCGCAAATCCTTCGTACTTGGGGTCCCAATAGTCATTGACCATTTTTATAGTCATCTGTACCAAATCTCCCTCACCATCGGCATAAAACAAGTCGGTATCGTTCCATCCTTGGGTAATGCCCGCAGTACGTCTGTACATTTTTCTGCTCAGCTCTCCATTATCTATAAAGTTGGGTAGGTAATCATCCACTTCCGTGACCTCTATATTGCCACCATCAGGTCCCCTTTTGGTTTCACGCTGTACTACCTTTTGCTGCAATTGATGGACTTGTTTGGCCCCGATAGAATTATTCGCCTGGTCCTGAATCGCTTTCAACTGCTTTGTTTTCGAACTCTTGTTGGCGATCTCTTGCAGTTTTCTTTGTACAAGCGCCTCTGGGCGCTCATCCATAAACTGAAAAGTACCCTCAGCGCCACTTTGGGCTTGCGCAAGACCATTCGCAAGCGATTGGCTTTTGTTTTCGGGCGTTTTATCAGCGTGGGTATTCATGTTCCTTTGAGTATTTTTGGGCCTAGCTTTATGCTCAAAACTCGGCTTTTTTATGGGGTTTTCCAAATGTATATCGGGCTCCTAGGCATTCACTAGCGGTACTGGAGTCTTGAGTTTTAAATTTTAGCATTGAATTCTCTAAATTGACTTAAATCTAATTCATCTTCTTATCTTTACGGTCTAATTTTAAATTCTTTTTATGAAAAGCAAAATAGGTGTCCTTGCACTAACTACGATTTTATTGGTATTGATCTCATGTGCTAAAAAAGAGCTTAAAAATCCTACCATCATATCCCAGTCTGAGGATTCAAGTTACTTAGCAGTTGCACCCTGTGCTTCTGAACTTATCAATAACCGAATAACTTCTTCAACATATATCGATGGGTATAACACTTGCTATTTTACACCCTACGTGAATGAAAGTTTCTCATATTGGGATATTGTATGCAATCATTATGCAAGTAGTAACACATTCAAAATTAGCATACCTCATTATTCAGGTTTTTTGGGGAAAAAGACATTTACTTTGTTTAGCGGTGCCTCAGATCCCTATGGGGATCATGCCAAGTTAATGCATAGCCTATCAAGTTCGTTTTATTTTGTCGCAAAGGAGGGGAGTCTTTATGCGAAATATACAAGTACACAAATAGAACTCACGTTTTGTAAAATCACAGTCGTAGAGTCTGGAGGCAGTTCTTCGCATGTGCTGAACGGAAAGGTCACCATTGATCTTTAATACATTGCTAGTTCTTGAAACGGTTGATATTACCTATTCCATTTTTGTGAGAAGAAATTCAATTTTGGTAGGTCCTCCCATATTACTACGAATGGTTGATTCATAATAGAAGTTAGCTGTTTTGGGGTTTCCTAAAAAAACAGTATACGAAGTGACTTTTTTGGTGGTGTATTGGTAATATAAAATAATCGGGGAGTCATAACTTTGAATATCATCTTGATCAAAGGTAAAGTTACACACGTCGTCCCATAGTGTATATTTGAAATCTATAGATTGCCCGTGATACACGTAAACTCCAGTGCCATCTCCATTAAATAAGAAAGTGCCTACCTTTTCTTTATTAGATACCACGTTGTTTGTATTGGCTCTGTAAGTGTCATCATACTCTGTAAATCGTTCCACATACCATTTGCCGAGCAATATTTCAGATAAGGACTCCTTTTTCTTACAAGAAAAGATGAGGGATACGGTAAGGATGAATAAAAAAATATGTTTTGCGGCTTTCATTTTAACCAAGTTATAAACAGTTTTGTAAAGTAATTTATAATTTATGAAGAATTCTAATAATATACCTCGATTAAAGTTATGTTTTTACTTTTTTATATTTCTGGGCGTTTCTTTTTTATCACAAGCACAAGACTTTAATAATTATCAAAACATACAATCTAATGGCAACATTCCTGAAGATTTCTTGACCTTGTCTTCCTCCAAATATCAATCTGATCAGAAAAGGATTGCGGGAGACGAGTCAAAATTTGAAAAGAAAACAAAGAGGCAGTTTTATTTAGAGAGCAATTTCATGATTAATGAATTGCTGCTCAACGGAAAGGTCCTGTATAATGATCCCCTAGGCAACTATGTTAATAAGGTCTTAGACGAGCTATTGAAAAATAAGGCTGGCCTGCGTAAAAGCATTAGAGCTTATGTGGTGTTGTCACCCATAGTAAATGCCTATGCTACAGACAATGGAACCTTGTTCATCAATATAGGCTTGCTTGCTAAGTTGAAAACAGAGGCACAACTAGCTTTTGTGTTGGGGCATGAGCTTACCCATTACGAAAAAGAACATGTCTTAAACCGGTATGTGCACAACGAAAAGCTCGTGAAAGGCAAAATTACCTTTGGGGGCTCAGAAGTAGAGTCTCAATTGTTTTTGAAAACGAGCTATGCCAAAGAGCAGGAAATGGAGGCGGATTTGAATGGTGTAGATCTGATCCTGTCCACTTCCTATAATCCGCTTGCAGGTGTTCAGGTCATGCAGATCTTGGGAAGCCTGCATCCTTTTGAGGCCCGCACACATGAGTATGCTAAGTTAGTAAATCCAGAGGCGGAAGTAAACTTTGCCTATAAACCTATATTTCTAGACTCCATACATGAAAAGGAAGTTTCCGAAGAAGAGCATCTCACACACCCTGCTTTAGCTACGAGGATTGACAAGATCAATCAAAAAATTGGGGCTAATGGGCTGGGTAAAAAAGATTTTGTAGCTCCTGAGCAAGATTTTTTGACCATGACCAAACAGGCTCAGTTTGAGTTGTCCAAGTTGTATTTGCTTAAGGGAAACTATATCTCGGCACTTTATGCAGCTCATCAGTTACTCCAAGATTACCCAGAGAGTACTTATTTGAAAGATATATTGTGTAAGGCTTATTACCTCTGTGCCAAGTCGGAGCAAGATATAGAGAGGAAGCTTACTTTGGTAGATATGGTTTATCAGTATAAGGACATTCAATATATCTATGAACACCTAAGCCAGATGGAGCCTGCCCAACTCAATGCGCTTGCTCTGATGGCTTTTATGAAGTATAGTCCAAAGCCTAGTGCTGACATTAGATTTAGAGATTTGTTGGCGGACTATAAGAATAATTATGCGGAAGATACGGCTTCTTATGTAGTGGCCGTTCAAAATCACTTAAAGCAATACCCTGATGTACAAGCTACGCTAGCCAAAATTCCTAAAAAAGGTAAAGATATAAAGCCTAAAAATGGGAAGGATGATAAAAAGAAAGTGATTGATAACATCATTGTGATTGATCCACGATACAAAAAATTTGACTTGCGGAAAAAGAAACAAGCGCAATATATTGCTTCGGAAAAGTCCTTGATTAATTATCATGAACAGATCGCCACTACAGCCAAGTTGCTTCGTGTCCAAGCACCTGTTCTTTCGCCCATAGAAATGAAGCCCACCGATGTTCAAAAGTTTCAAGAGCTCTCGGTTTTAAAAAACTACGTAGAAGAGGTCTTTACCAATGGCAACGACATCATTGCTACTGACTACGAAAAGGTCAATCAAATATGTGCAAAGTATAAAAGCTCACATATCGCACTGATAGGGACCTATACATTTCATATGAAAAAACCTCTAGGTTTTAAAATAGGTGCTATAGTATGGACAGGGATCGTGTTTCCAACCCTACCATTTGGCATATACTATGCTACCGTGCCATCCTATAGGACTTATAATTACGTCATGGTTGTAAATACATTGGACCAAAGTATTGCTTACAAGGATATTGCAGAATTAAAGTTCAAGGACTCGAAAGGCGCTGTAAACGCTTCGTTATATTATCAACTTTTAAAAATGAGAGGGAAAAAGTAATGAAATATTTTATTTATTTAATGCTCTGCTTTACGGGTTTTTACTCGGCATTTGCCCAGGTGCCTGGCTACAGAGGCAAAAAAATTATGATCAAGGTCAATGCCAAAGGAATGCCTATCATTGGGGCCCTGTTGGGGAGGGAAAATTATTTTGACCTCAATGCCCGCTATTCAGTAGGAGCGGACGTCGTACTTTCAAAAAGTGTCACGGCAGGGGTGTCAATAGAACAAGTAAATGATATTATTACCTTAGAAAAATACGGTAACTATTCAAAATCTGGGTATAATGGTTTAGGTAAATATGAAACTCAGGCTAATTTTTATGGGTATAACTTTGGAGCGAACCTTAAGTTTTTTACACATAAAACCTCGGGATCTATAGCGCCTTTCGGAAGATTTTTCATTGTGGAGTATGTATATAGTGATATTGATGTCAGTGATGATGGGAGTTTCTATGCCAGTGGCAAGAAAGATTTGAACCACTTCGGCGCCCATTCACTAGTTTTGGGCTTGGGTTCACAAAAAGTACTCTTTAATAGGATCACTTTCGAAGCTAATGTGAAGGCTGGTCTAAATAGCTATGGAATCCATTCTTTTGCGAAAACGGAGAAGCTTTTAGTTCAGGATGAGGTATATAGGGCATCAACTTCCAAAATGGGCACGGACTTTCTGCTTACGGTAGGGATTGGGATTGGTTTTTTGGCTTTTTAATGAAAGAAGTAGCCATACGCTACTTCCTTAACTACTAGTTAGCGTGTAAAGGGTTTGGATGCAGGTGTAAAGAGGCTTTGAGCTTTCAGCCTTACACCTGCAACGTACAACATTACACGTACAACGTCCAACCTATTATCACACTTCAAGTAATCCCAAATACGACATCAGGGCTGTCATGTCTTTACAGCCAAAGTCTGCCAGGAGCTTTTTACGGTGCGATTTTACAGTTTCCTCACTGAGACCCAACTCCATGGCAATGCCCTTAGTGGTATACATTTGGTCAAACAGCGCCATTACCTCCTTTGGCTTTTCGCCCAGTACGATTTTGGAGCTTAGTTTCTGCTCTTTACCAGAGTATTGATACAAGACCAATTCCTTGTCAGGCCCCGAAAACAGCAAGTTGCAATGCGTACCCTTCTTTAAGTGTGTCACATCTATCTGTTTGTACATGGTTAATAAAATGCCTCCCTTTTCGTCCATATCCAAGACCCTGCCCTGTTGCATGATAAATCTCCGTTGGCCATTGGGCAGCTGAAGTAGGAAGTCTTTGCAAAAAACAATTTCCTTTCTCAGTTCTTTGGAAAGTTCATAGAGGTAATCAGAGATCATTCGCAGGCTCAGTTGCGTCACAAACGGATAATGAGATGCCAAGATTTGTTTAGAAGACTTCTCATAGTCGGCGCCTATGATATCGTCCAACAAATGAGGTAGGTACCGAGGCATACGTTCACAGGCATATACCAAGCGCGCTTTGGTATGGTCTATAAAGAAAAACGGCAAGCGGCTCGTTTGCTTGTGTTGCATTACGTGCTTTTGAAATTCGGAGCATTCCTCATAATTTCTGAGGTCTAAGTTTTGGGCTAGCGACAGCCAGTGCTGCACTATAGTGCCCTGTCCTTTAAGGTGTTTACCAGTCATGGGATCTTTAAATAATTAATTTTTCATGAATTAAATTACATATTTCAGTACATCATAAGCCTCCCTAGGGTGGGTATTGTAGTGAAAAAGTATTTCTCCGAACTTTGTAATAAGTTCTTTGAAGTCGTACTAATGTACTACAAAATATTTAATGTTTCAAACAACATCACCATGTTTTATGAAAACTAACGCTATCCCTTTGTGAAGATGTCGGTTATGAAGTGTACAATTCGACCCCAGAATTAAAAAAAAATAAAAATTTCCAAATTCATCATTAAAACAAAAAACCCATGAACAGAATCACCAGAGTAGTGGTAGTGCTCAAACTACCCAAAAGTGTCAAAGGTATCATTTCGTATACCAAAACCATCCTACTGTCGATGGACAACAATGCAAACTTCCCTAATGCGGGCGACAAGCTGGCCAAGTTACAGACCGATCTGACAGAACTCAGCAATAGGGATGCGGGTATGGCTCAAAAACCACCCAAATACACCAGTGTGGATAGGGACCTCGCCTTGGTGACGGTAAAGATAGATCTGGAAGATCTGCGCAAACTGGTACAAGACGCTGCTGATGCCAATCCCGCACAGGCGGAGTCGATAGCGCTGAGCTCTGGAATGAGTGTGCGCAAGTTGCCCGTAAGATCGCCTAGTCAAAACAAAGCTGTGGATGGCAAACCCCTAGGTACGGTAATTTTGACGGCCGAAAGTGGGGGAGGACACCAGTGGCAACAAAGTCCTGACGCAGGTGCCACGACCATCGACCTAGGTCCGACCACTGGCGGCAGTACCATTGTAAGAGGGCTTATACCAGGTATTCAGGTATGGTTCCGCAACCGTCAGGTCTTGCCCAGGGGTGAGTACGGCGACTGGTGCCAATGGGTCGATATAGTGCCGACCACGAAGGAGTAGAGATGTGTTGAGAGTTAAGTGTTAAGTGTTAAGTGTAACACTTTACACATATAAAAAAGGCTTGAGACTGTTTGTCTCAGGCCTTTTTTTTTTTGATATTTCGCCAATGTCAGTGTCCCACTGACATCTCCATATCTCCGCTGTTCGATCATGTTAGGGCTTTGCCCGCATGTCGAACTGGAAGATGATTGAGAGTTTTTAACCCAGATTCCAGCAAAAGACCGAACCATAGTTTTTAGGCTCAAGCCAATTTGATTATTTTCTTTGTACCGTCGGTTGAAACCGACGGCAATGAAGATCCATTGCACAGCAACATTCAAAACTCAACATTTATAATTCATAACTTCAGCACAGCTGGACGAAAGCCGTCTATCCTTAGAATCAGGCGTAGCCGCTCTAAGGATTTTTCAATGAATAGAG
>CAMFLX010000247.1 GCA_945957555.1 uncultured Cytophagales bacterium | reverse complement strand
TTTTTGTACCATTCCGTCTCGCCAAAACCCCAAATGCGTATTCTGGGTTGAAAGAGGTTCTGCTGAAACAAATAGACTTATGGTTAGATTATACACAAATAGGCTTATCTTTTTACCTTGAACTATACTTTGTTGTTTTAGAAGGGCTGCAAACCACAGCCCTTCTTGGTTTTATAATGTTGAGGAGCTATTCATAAATAGGTTCGAAACCATTGGAAACGTTTGCGTATTTAGCACAACAATAAGTAGGGGGAATTCCGTATTATTTTACATCGGTTGCATAACAATTGTACATAGAATATTTACATTTCAAGAGTTTTGCATATAATTTTACCCCCATTAAATACATAAAATGATTCTTGACACATTAAATCAGTCGCAGAAGTACTTCAGTCTTCATTCATTATTTGCTACAGCTTTCGAGTATTTACAACAAACAGATTTTACAAAATTGGATTTTGGTAAACATGAATTAATTCCGGATCAATTATTTGCAATTTATATGGAATATGAAACCAAGGATACTTCAGAATGTATGCTAGAGGCGCATAGAAAATTCATAGATATACAGATGGTGCTATCTGGTGAAGAATTTATGGAGGTGAGTAGACTAGGTAGTCATACTACTTCTAAACCTTATAATCCTGAAAATGATCTAGAGTTCTTTGACGGAGAGGGAGCATCTAAGTTGTATGTAAACCAAGGATTATTTGCTGTGTTTTATCCTGAAGATGTTCATAAACCTAATGTTAAAGTACAGCAATGTAGTAAAGTGAAAAAGGTAGTAATGAAGGTAAGGGTTTAGAAAATGAGTGTGCTAATATGAATCTCTTTTTTACTAAATAAAAGCGAAAATTCAAGAGGATAGTGACAAAAAACTAGCACTTTACCTCTTTGAGGTCGTTGAATTTGTGATTAAGTTTGCCAAAGATTAAAGAGCCATAAAATAGGCTTAATCATGATATGGAATCACTGTTTGTCCTATTTATTTGCTTATTCCTTATTGCATTTCTATATTCCTCCGTGGGACATGGCGGGGCAAGTGGCTACTTGGCCATTATGGCCATTATGGGCGTAGCGCCTGTCCTCATGAAGTCATCTGCTTTGGTCATGAACCTCTCTGTTTCCATTATTTCATTTGTTGGCTTTTACCGAGCGGATCATTTTAGGTTCAAGCTGTTTTGGCCTTTTGCGATATCGAGTATTCCTTTGGCATTTGTAGGAGGAACCATGACGCTTTCAGATAGCCTTTATAAAAAGATATTAGCATTTTGCATACTCATTTCCATTATACGTTTGCTTTATCAATTCAAAAATGAGGATGAGTCCAATCGTCCTATTCCACTTTGGGCGGGTTTGCTTTCGGGAGGGATCATTGGCTTGCTTTCTGGTATGATTGGTATTGGTGGGGGTATTATTCTGAGTCCTTTACTATTGCTCATGCGTTGGGCGACACTGAAGCAAACGGCCGCGGTCTCTGCACTTTTTATTTTTGTGAATTCATTGTCAGGCCTTTACGGTCAAATGCAGAAAGGAGGGGTTCAACTTACTGATAATCTACAATATGCGGTGGTGGTTACGATTGTTGGGGCACTTGTTGGGACCTATTATGGTAGTCGTAAATTCAATATTCCAACCCTACGTTATCTTTTGGCACTCGGCTTAGTGCTTGCGAGTATGAAGTTGATTTTTACATAGTTTAGAAACAACGCACTCTCGCACATTATTTTAATGTAGCTTCTTTAACATATCCTCTGATACATTTTCCATAGATGGACCGTAACCTGTTACGAGAATTCCTTTTTCTCCCGACTTTGATTGTATGGCGTACACACAGGCTTCATCAGCCGGGTCTGACATACCTTCATATCTGTAAACATCTACGATTTCGAATTCATCTGCACCGTAATTATGCAAGGCAGAGGAAATCACATTCTCTTTTAAATTGAAATCCGTGGTAAATCCTTGTTTCCTTAATGTCTCAATTGCTACAGTAACTGTCGCATAGTGTACTTTTGTCATAAAAAAATGTTTATGTGCAACAAGATAACTTTTGCGGCGATGAAATTGTTCTGGATTTTTTTAAGTATAGAATTTACCTAAAGTCTGTATACCTAAGATTTTTTATTCCTCACTTTTGACAAAAAGTTGTACGAATACGTCACGCTCCGTATGTATCTTAATGACATAATGATTAGGCTTCAAATCTGAAATGTTAAGGCGTAACTCTGTACATGGTTCTACACTGATATTTTTAAGCAATCGACCTTGTTTAGAATGGATTTCGACTTTTCTGATATGGCTGTCGTTTACCTTGAGAAGAAGCTCGTTGTTGCTAGGGTTGGGATGTAGGCTATAGCTTGCCTCTGGCCCTTTAATAGATATGATTTGGGAGCAAGAAACCATCTTGCCTGAGGAATCGGTTTCTTTTATTCTATAATAATAGTAAGACTTATTTTCTATTGATACATCCATATATGAATATTCGCCATCAGTTTCTTGGTCATTTATAATATAGATCGTTTTGAAATTAAGTCCGTCTGTAGAGCGTTCGACCACAAATTGGTGAAAATCTGTTGATTTTGTGGTTCCCCATTCTAATATAATATCGGTACCCTCCATAGACTTATGAGCGTCAAAATATAACCATTGTAATGGGAGGGGACATTGGAGTGTAGCGGTAACAGGCGTGCGTGCGCAGCTTGATCCTTTTTCGATTTCCCAGTTATAGAAAAAACCATAGCACTCACAACCAGGAAATTGCAAGGAGCCGTCCATGCTTTTGATGTTGATAATGTTAGGGATTTGGTATGCCGACCAATTCACGATATTTACACCTTGTTGTGCAAAGAAAAACTGATTGGTTCCAGATCCTTCACTACTAAGTTGTAGGCCCGAACCTTTAGGAATGGCGATGTCTACGTTAATGGTAAATGGCCAAACATTGTCTGCAGGGACAATAGGTGGCCCCACGAGATCGACTATTTTTTGAGTTATGAGTCCTCCTGTGCTGTTTCTGAGCGTGACACCTGCCTTTATTTTGACATTGGGATCCCATATATTGGCATATATAGTTACCGACTTCAAGGTAAAGCTCTCGTATGCATCAAATATGAAGTATTTAGTATGATCGGCTGATGGAAAACCAGAAGGGAACTTACTTTTTGCCCCTACAGTGTAGTAAAATGCCGATGTATCTTCGGCGTATAGGGTTTTGGTAATAGGGGTATTATGATTGATACTTGTACCTTTACCTATAAGATTGCCCGCCAATGCCTTGTCGAACCATTTGAAGCCACCAGCAGGATTGGGGGTAACAGCAAAGGTTGGGATGGCTGGTGGACAGAAAACCACGTCTTTAGGTATTGCGGCCTGTGAGGTCACAATAACCTCATCAGAAACGGTAAGATGGCAACTGGCATCAGTGACTTCTACTTTATAGGTGCCTGGTGAGGTGATCAAAAGAGAACGTCGTGAAGAATCTTGAATTAAGACATTGTTTTTGTACCATTTATAGCTAGTGAAGTTGTTTTCATGGTCTGCATCAAGCAAAAAGCTGGATTGTTTACAAAGTATGAGGTCTGGTCCTAAATTTACTTTGAATCCAGCAGTAACCACCATGCTGTCCGACTTGATACAGCTTCCGTCCTGTACACATACCCAATAGATCCCTACGTTTGTAATGTTGATGCTGGTAGGTGCCAATGCTCCGATTCCGGTAGCTCCAGTAGACCAAGTGATTACAGTAGTAGGGGTGGTAGTGATATTGGAAAGGAGATCGATAGTCGCTAAACCGCATAATGAGATGTCGTTGCCAAGGAGTGGTTGTTGGGTCGGGCAAACTTCCACAAAAGAAATGTCGTCTATGCCAAAATCATTGCCGCCTAAATCATTGTTTTGATTCAAGATGGTAATTGTTGCAGTGCTTGAAGTTCCAGAGTTCCATATTTGACCAAAATTTTGCCAGTTGTCCGTTGAAGCAGGGGCATTGAATACATTGCCTATTGTTACCCCATTAATCTGAAACTGTAGTTTGGCGGGGCTTCCGGCGTTTAAGCTACTCACCCATGCCGAAAAATCATAGTTGACCCCAGGTTTAACAGTAATCATCTGTGACCAAATAATTGTATTGAGGGCGCCAGCTCCGTTGATGATCATGAAGTTTCCTTTACCAGTGGTATGGTCAACTCCAGAAAAAGCAGAGTGAAAAAAGGTAGCATTTGTACCAATACTATACAGACCTTCTGGATACAGGCAGTTAGCTGCGCTACAATAAGAATACCCACTGATGATAGACGTATTGCCATCTGTGAAAGTACCATTCTTTACTAAATTAGTAACGGCAGTTTCTGTACATTGGCTTTTGAGCAACTGGATATTACTTATAACGAGAAATAACAATATTTTGCAGGTAAATTTGAAAACGTTGAAATCAATCATTCCTTTTCTTGGAATTGTCATATTGTGGGTTGTTGGTGTCATACGAAGAAGTATTAAAATAATCATGCATGCTCAGTATCTAAGACCATAACATCATATTGTTTTCATATTTGGGATTTAAAAATGACCATATAAAATTACGTTTAATAATCCATATTGTCAAAGTCTTGGTGTTTTTTATGTGTCAATGGTTTTATGGAATGGTTTTGTTTTAATAACGATCATGGTCTTGTTTCAGTATTGTATGGATAGCTTAGATAATGGCCGTTTAAGGGGTATAGTAAGTAGCAATATAGGTAATGCACTTCTACTATTTATGAAGTTTTTGGCGCTAATTATAGATTTATTACAATAAACTTAAAGGCATTTCAAACCTTGTTTTTTTTTGTAACAACCTTTTGTGTAATTTAGATGTTGTAACATATAATTCTAGACTATATATAATGCAGTCAAAACTAGAACCGTTAAAAAAGAAATTAGAAACCTTAAGGCAGAAGATAAGCCAAACCGACAACGAAACCCTATTGATCCTTAAAATCAATATCTCAGAAAATATTCAAAACGGAATCAGAACCTTGGAGGAAAAATTTGACACCAGAGCTTTTGAGGTTTTAAAAAATGATGTTAGAGACTTTGAAGACTTGATCAATGTTGAGGAACGGATCAATAAGGTGAGAAAACATATTAGTATGTTGTAGATATAAAGAGGTCTTGGGTAAACAAAAAGGGCCATCATTTGATGGCCTAAAGTCTATATTCTTCTTCCTTTACTTTAATTTTAGCAATACAATATTCTCGCAGTGTGAAGTTTGTGGAAACATATCTACAGGTTGTATCTTTTTAATTTCATAGAGCTCCATCATCAGTGCCAAATCTCGAGCTTGGGTAGCAGGGTTACAACTGATGTAAACGATAGTTTGTGGTTTGATTTCCAAAATCTTCAAAACCACAGGTTCGTCCATGCCAGCCCGTGGAGGATCGGTAATGATTACATCTGGCTTACCGTTGGCTTTGATGAATTCGTCATTGAGTACGTTTTTCATGTCGCCTGCATAAAATACAGTATTGGTGATGCCATTAATTTCAGAGTTTATCTTGGCATCTTCTATTGCTTGAGGCACATATTCCACGCCTACTACTTTTTTACTTTTTCTAGCCACAAAATTGGCAATTGTACCAGCACCAGTATACAAGTCATAGACCAACTCATGCCCTTTGAGGTCCGCCAAGTCTACGGCTGCTTTGTATAGAATATAGGCCTGCTCCGAATTGGTTTGGTAGAACGTTTTCGGACCAATACGATATTTGAGGCCTTCCATTTGTTCTTCTATGTAGGGTTTTCCTTTGGAGCAAACGATCTCCAGATCATGGAACGTTTCGTTCATCTTGGGGTTTACTACATAGTTTAAGGAAGTGATTTCTGGGAATTTCTCGGCAAGGAAAGTCATCATTTTCAGAATAGCCTCCTTTTGGTCTTCAAATACCTGCACGATCACCATAAGGTCACCAGTTGATGCAGTCCTGATGATGAGGTTACGGACAAAACCTTTCTTGCTGTTGATGTCGAAAAACTCGAAGTCATTAGCAATACAAAACTCTTTGAGCGTATTACGTATGTTGTTGGAAGGGTCTTTTTGCAGAAAGCAATGATCTACATCTAAAATCTTGTCGAACTTACCTGGAATATGAAAGCCTAGGGCTCTTCGGTCATATTCATTGTCAGATTTTACTTGTTCGTTAGTGAGCCACCGTCTATTGGAAAAGGTAAATTCCAGTTTATTGCGGTAGTAATATTCTTGTTGTGATCCTATGATTGGTTCGATACGTTCAAAAGGAAGCTTTCCTATTCTTTCAAAGGCGTCTTTTACTTGTGACTCTTTGTAGCTAGATTGTACCGAGTAGGGAATATGCTGCCATTTGCAACCTCCACAAATACTGAAATGAGTACATTGGGGTGTGATGCGTAAAGATGAATATTTTTTGAATTGCAATACTTTGGCTTCCGCATAAGACTTTTTAGAATGAGTTATCTGCACATCAACTACATCACCAGGTGCGCAATATTCCAGAAATATGACTTTTTCCAGATACTTTGCGATACACTTGCCTTCTGACGCAAAATTGAGCACTTCCAAGTTTTCTATTACTTGGCCTTTATCTCTTCTTCCCATGTATTAAAAGCTACAAAAAAAAAGCTGACGGTTGCCCATCAGCTCATTTTATGATATTTATGATATTTTAAATGAATTTTTTCAAGATCACAACTAAAAGTACTAAACAAAGACCTAAAAGTCCCCATCCTGCCCATACAGATAAGCCAAACATAGGCTGTGTGGTTTTGCAACTAGCCAGTAGGGAAAGTAAACCTAAGAATGCAAAAGAAAATATCCTGATATTTTTCATGTTTGTAAATAACAATTTGTCCCCAAAAGTATAAAAATTCATTTTAATAAAAAAGAATATAGCACGAAACTAAGCTCTTATTTTAATTAAAAAATAAAACAATGATTTTGCTTGCTTGTTTTAAAGTAATGTTTGACAGATCGTCTATTTTTTGTGTTTAAAACATTCGGATTTGTCGAGATCAGGACGGTTATTTTACCCGCGTCCATGTGCTTGTTCTGCCTATCCAAGTAAAGCCAACATAGCCTCTAAGTTTCATAATATCATTGTTTTCTATAGTAAATTCCGCACTATAGGTTTTCCCACTTTTTGGATCATAAATGTTGCCATCTTCCCAAGTATCTTCACCGTCATATTCAAAGCCCCAAACAAATTCTAGTCCCCAGATGGGTCTTGATTTTAGTTTGTCGTCGGGGTTTTTGTCGTCTACTTTAGGTTTCCCCTGTTCATTGTTAGGCTCTTTAAGCCAGATAAGTTTACCAAAGTATTTCTCTCCCTTTTTGT
>CAMFLX010000246.1 GCA_945957555.1 uncultured Cytophagales bacterium | reverse complement strand
GCTCTATGGTGTGTTTCATTTTTTGAGATTGCTTCAAACAGAACAATCCATCAGCGACTTGAACATCAAAGAAATCCCCATGATTCAACATCGGTTACTCAACCACTGGGATAATCTCAATGGCTCTGTAGAACGCGGTTATGCAGGACAATCTTTATGGCGCTGGCATGAACTCCCAGAAGTGATTTCACAGCGCTACATCGACTATGCCAGATACAATGCTTCAATCGGAATTAATGGTACTGTATTAACGAACGTGAATGCCAATGCTGAAATCCTTACCCCTATCTATCTAGAAAAAGTCAAAGCCTTGGCGGATGCATTCAGACCTTACGGCATCAAGGTATACCTTACGGCACGATTCAATGCCCCAATGGAACTTGACAGCTTCAAAACGGCAGACCCACTCGCCCCTAAAGTCATTACGTGGTGGCAACAAAAGGCAACCGAAATCTACAAATACATACCCGATTTCGGAGGTTTTTTGGTCAAAGCCAACTCTGAAGGGCAACCGGGTCCTAGAGAATATGGTCGGAACCATGCTGAAGGAGCCAACTTACTGGCTAGAGCCTTAAAACCACATGGAGGTATCGTAATGTGGCGTGCTTTTGTATACAGCAATGAACAGCCCGAAGACAGGGCAAAACAAGCTTATAATGAATTCCTGCCGCTAGATGGGAAGTTTGAAGACAATGTCTTGGTACAGACTAAAAATGGAGCCATCGACTTCCAACCCAGAGAACCTTTCCACCCACTGTTTGGCGCCATGAAAAAGACACCTTTGATGATGGAGTTTCAGATCACGCAAGAATACCTAGGTCAAGGTTTACATCTCTGCTATTTGGCACCTCTTTATAAAGAATGCCTCCAGTCTGATACCTATGCCAAAGGCAAGGCATCCTATGTATCAAAGGCCATAGACGGCTCTTTGTATGGCAACAAGTTAACGGGCATTGCTGGTGTATCGAATATAGGATCTGACAGAAACTGGACAGGTCATCCCTTTGGACAATCCAACTGGTATGCTTTCGGCAGGTTGGCTTGGAACCACGAATACAGTTCTGAACAGATTGCTGACGAATGGATTGCAATGACTTTTGGTACAGAGCGTCAAACCATAAAAAACATCTCTCAGATTATGTTGAACTCTAGGGAAACCGAAGTGAATTTCAACACACCTCTTGGACTGCACCACCAGATGGCTTGGCATCATCACTATGGACCTGGCCCTTGGATCAAAGACAAACCAAGAGCGGACTGGACTTCAGTATATTACCATAAAGCGGATAGCATCGGTATCGGTTTTGATAGGACACAAACGGGCAGCAATGCTATAAGTCAATACTTTCCCGCGGTCGCAGATGAATTTAAGGAGATGACGCGATGTCCTGAAAAATATTTGCTCTGGTTTCACCATGTACCTTGGAATTATCAGATGAAAAGCGGTAAAACCCTTTGGGAAGAACTGTGCTACCATTATGATCTTGGGGCGAAGCAAATTGCTCAAACACAACAGCAATGGAACAGTCTTGAAGGTACGATGGATGCCGAACGATTTAAACAAGTGCAGGCATTATTAAAGATTCAGTACAAAACCGCTCGATTATGGAGGGGTTCCTGTGTGCTTTACTTCCAAACATTCTCCAAAAGGCCGCTCCCTTCATGGTTTGAGAAACCTGAGAAAACACTGGAGGAGTACAAAAAGATAGAACTTAAATATTTGCCAGGAAGTTAATTCCAACATTTAGGCGAAGACATACTATATTGTAATCATATGCAGTATTTAGAAACATTATTCAGCCTTAAAGGCAAGACCGCAATTGTCACAGGAGGTACAGGAGTATTAGGCACTGAAATGTGTCTCGCCCTAGCGCAAGCAGGTGCCAAAGTAGCTATTTTAGGTCGCAGAAAAGAAGCCGCAGATGCATTGGTCGATGAGATTAAGGCACTGGGAGGTGAAGCAATGACCCTAGTTGCCGATGTATTGAACCTTGAAGCCTTAGAGCTTGCCAATCAAGAAGTTTTAACAGCATGGGGCAGTATAGACATCCTGATCAACTGTGCCGGTGGGAATGTTAAAGGTTCAGTCGTCCCTCCTGAAAAAACCATCTTTGACATCAGCATCGACGACTTACGCTTGGCGCTAGATCTGAACCTTATGGGCACAATCCTTCCCACACAGGTTTTTTCGAAAAACATGGCTGATCGCAAAAAGGGCTGTATCATCAATATCTCCTCTATGGCTGCTAGTCAAGCCATCACTAGAGTGATGGGCTATACCGTTGCCAAAACCGCTATAGATGGTTATACACGTTGGATGTCTGTAGAGATGGCTAAAAAATTTGGAGAGGGGTTACGTGTGAATGCCATAGCTCCAGGCTTTTTTGTCACTGAACAAAACAGAGCATTACTTAACAATCCCGATGGTAGTTACACCGAGCGTGGAGGACTGGTGATTCAGAATACACCTATGGGTCGATTTGGAGAGCCTAAAGAACTGATCGGAGCACTGCTTTGGCTGTGTAGCGACGCGGCCTCTTTTGTTACGGGTACCGTGGTTACTGTTGATGGTGGATTCAGTATCTTTTCAGGGGTTTAATTCATGCAACATACCTCTCCAAGGGTTTGAAACCCTTGGAGGGGTACTTCAAACTTATTTACGTTGTTCAAAATATTTTTAGCATAATATGTCTTTCATTCAAACATTTCGATGGTTTGGACCGCACGATGCGGTAAGCTTACAAGAGATCAGGCAAACTGGTGCTACTGGTATCGTTAATGCGGTGCATGAGTTTCCATACGGAGCGCTGTGGACTATTGAAGCCATTCAAGAACGTAAGGCACTCATAGAATCAGCAGGTTTACAGTGGTCTGTTGTGGAAAGTGTACCGGTTCATGAAGCTATTAAGACCAGAACAGGGAACTATCAACAATATATTGAAAACTACAAGCAAACACTCAGAAATTTAGGAAAATGCGGTATCCATACTGTATGTTACAACTTCATGCCCGTATTGGATTGGTCAAGGACAGACTTGACATATCCTCTGGAAAGCGGAGTCTTGGCTTTAAGGTTTGAATGGAAAGCCTTTGCAGCCTTTGATATTTTCATCCTTAAGAGACCTAATGCTGAATATTCTTACTCAGAAGTAGTGGTGGCACAGGCCAAAAAATACTTTGAGGCTTTAACAGCAACGCAACAGCAACAATTGGTGGATAACATCTTGTTAGGCCTTCCAGGCTCTAAGGATAAATATGCCTTTACTCTTGAAACCTTCCAACAAGTGCTGGATACCTACAAAAATATAGATGCTCCACAGCTTAAAGAAAACTTGATTGCTTTTTTAAAGGAAGTAGTGCCCGCTGCCGAAGAAGCTGGTGTTAAACTAGCGATCCATCCAGACGATCCTCCGTTTTCCCTGTTAGGGCTACCGAGAGTAGTGGGTACACAAAAAGACTTAGAAGAAATCTTTGAGGCTGTACCCAGCCTAAACAATGGCCTTACGTTTTGCACAGGCTCCCTTGGCGTAAGGAGCGACAACGACTTACCCAATATGGTACGTCACTTTGGGGGTCGTATCCATTTTGTGCATCTCAGAAGCACTCAAAGAGATCATGAAGGGAATTTTTATGAGGCCAACCACCTTGAAGGCAATGTAGATATGTATGCCGTGATCAAAGCGCTCACACTGGTGCAGAAATACCGCAATGTGCGATTACCTATGAGACCTGATCACGGGCATGTCTTGCTCAATGATCATGAAAAAAAGACGTATCCGGGGTATTCCTTGATCGGTAGGCTTAAGGGATTGGCTGAACTCAGAGGTTTGGAAATGGGTATTGAAAGAGGTTTTGAGATCGAATGATCAATGGTTTATCAATATTGTAGAGAAAAGTAAGCTCTAAAAATATTTAGAATCGTTTGATTGAAGATCGATCCCTTTTTCAATAGTATGCTACAGTCTCATTTTAACATTATTTTCTCGAATTAAATCACTTGTATGCAATGTTCATTTCACTTTCTTTTTTTGCCTGCCCCAAAAAAGAAACAAAAAAAGGCACACACTAGTGGATTGGTTAAAACTGAAAACTATTTATTAGGTATTCTACCCATAAACCGTTATTACGTGACTTATTTTTGTGTCTTCGTTAATTGCTACCAATATACCGTCCCTACGGGACTTGCGTCAGACACGCATCATCACCTATCTAGTTGATCAAAATCAATCATTGGGTTAGTACCCAACCCCTCTGCCTAACTACTCTCTCAATTCGAGCTTCCCGACTTCTAGACATTCGTCCGATTCCAAGTAAACCATTAGGCAGAAAACCTTTCCAATCTTCGAATATTAGTACTACTTATTTACATAGTTCTAAAAATATTCCTACTTAGTGTATAATTAACAATAATAGTCTTATCTTTGAAGAAGGTAATTACTTTTAATAGACAAATTATATGATTAAGTCCGATCACCACAAAGGCTTCGTAGCCCTGCTCACCTTTGTGGCCTCCTTGGGAGGCCTACTCTTTGGATACGATACTGCCGTCATCTCCGGTACTACGGAAGCCATTCAAGTGTTTTTTATAGATCCTATGTATAAGGATGCCACACTTGCAGCTCACAATATTTCAGAATTCAAAATCGTCGCTTCTGCCTGTTTCGGGGTTTCGGCATTGGTTTTCATATTTCTATTTTACAAGTTATACCATCACAACATCTTAAAAACCGCTTTGACAAGTTTGGTAATGCTGCTGGTCATAGGCTACATCCTTAACGATCAGTTTTTAAGTCAAAATGGCGTTCTCAACGAGAATTTGGCCATGAGCATCAAAGGCTTTGTGATTTCGAGTGCATTGTTTGGCTGCATCATCGGAGGGGGTATCGCAGGCGTTGTGAGTGAACGATTTGGCCGAAAGGCGGGGTTGCTTTTATCTGCGGTTTTATTTAGTATTTCGGCCTTAGGCTCTGCTATTCCAGAGTATATTAATTTTTATGGAGGCACCACCATGTCTTCCTTTGTCTTTTATCGCATTGTAGGCGGCGTAGGTGTGGGTATCGCCTCTATGCTTTCTCCCATGTACATCGCAGAAATAGCTCCAGCACAGATCCGTGGCAAACTCGTCTCATGGAATCAATTTTTTATCATTTTTGGAATGCTCTTGGTGTACTTCGTGAATTACTTCATCGCCAAAGGTCAACCTTCTGAATGGATCAACAGCATAGGATGGAGATGGATGTTTGCTTCTGAATTAATTCCCGCTTTTCTGTTTTTCGTCCTATTATTTATTGTACCCGAATCTCCAAGATATCTGATCCAAAAAGGTAAAGATGCACAGGCTACCATCGTATTGGGCAAGATTTCCAGCAATGGAGACACTGGCCAAATTGTAGCAGACATCAAAAAAACATTGGTTGAGAAAACAGCCCCTTGGCTTTCTTTTGGTACGCTGTTGATCGTCATTGGTATATTACTTTCTGCCTTTCAGCAATTAGTGGGAATCAATGTGGTACTATACTACGCACCCGAAATCTTCAAAACCTTGGGAAGTGGTACTGATGCCTCATTGCTACAAACCATTATCGTAGGTGTGGTCAACTTGGCATTTACGGTATTGGCCATACAAACCGTGGATGGATGGGGCAGAGTAAAACTCCAATTTACAGGTGCGCTTATTATGGCAGCGAGCATGCTGATCTTAGGTACTTGCTTTTATTATCAAGTACAAAACATAGTACCACTTTTGATGATGCTCACCTACGTTGCCGGTTTTGCTATGTCTTGGGGACCCGTAACATGGGTACAGCTCTCCGAGATTTTTCCCAACTCCATTAAGGGGGCACTTGCCTTGGCAGTGGCGGTACAGTGGTTCATGAACTACGTAGTTTCGTGGACCTTCCCTATGATGAATGAGAACGCGCATCTTAATGATATGTTTCACCACGGCTTTGCTTATTGGATCTATGGCGTCATGGGTATTTTAGCAGCAATATTTGTGATCAAATATGTACCTGAAACCAAAGGCAGAAGCCTGGAAGACATGGAACAAATTTGGAAGCCAGAGGACAAAAAAGCAGTCAGTAAAGAAACTATTTATTAATCCACTATGAGTTTAGACACACAAAAGTTATCCGTTAAGGAAAAGATCGGTTATAGTTTAGGGGATCTTTCCGCCAATTTGATTTTTCAAACCCTCATGACCTTTATAGGGTTTTACTATACCGATGTTTATAAACTACCTCCCGCGACAGCTTCTGCCATTATCCTCACAGGGGGGATGATCGGGGCTTTTTTCAATCCCGTCATGGGCATGATCGCCGATAGGACACAAACCCGTTGGGGTAAATTCAGACCTTGGATCTTATGGACAGCCATTCCTTTTGGCGCCATTGCTATTTTGGCTTTCAGTACACCCGATCTAGGAGAAAGCGGCAAGGTTATTTATGCACTGATCACTTATATTTTATTGGTGGTCATTTATTCCATGAACAACCTCCCCTATTCTGCACTGAGTGGTGTGCTTACTGGTAATATGGCCGAAAGAAACAGTCTGTCTTCTTATCGTTTTGTAGCAGTTATGGTGGCTCAGTTCATCATCCAAGCCCTTTTACTGCCTATAGTGATGAAACTCGGCGGTGGCGACAAAACCTTGGGATTCAAGATCACCATGACCATCTTTGCGGTGGTAGGTACGGTGTTTTTCCTCATCACCTTTTTAACAACCAAAGAGCGTATTGTACCCAAACCAGAACAAAAGTCCAGCATCCTCCAAGACTTAGGCGATTTGGTCAAAAACAAACCATGGGTTGCTATGTTGCTGTTAACCATTTTGGTATTCATTACCTTATCGCTCAAAGGTGGCATGTACGTATATTATTTTAAAAACTACTTGAACCAAGGTGCTATCGTAAGCTTCTTACAAAGTTTTGGGATCGCGTTTGTCAACCCTAGCGATGCTGTAGATGCGGCCTTTGGAATCTTCAATGCTGGCGGGATTATCATGATGATAGTGGGTATTGGTTTCTCCAAACCCTTAGCCGACAAGTTTGGCAAAAGGGATGTATTCTCGGCGGCCTTATTTGTATCCACATTGTTTCTCGTGGTCTTCTATTTCTATGCACCAGAATCCATAGGCATTATCTTTTTGACCCAGATATTCCATGGCTTCTTTTATGGCATCACCATTCCTTTGCTCTGGGCTATGATTGCAGACGTGGCCGATTATTCCGAATGGAAAAACAACCGTCGTGCTACGGCGATCATTTTCTCTGCTATGATCTTTGGCCTGAAAGCAGGCCTCAGTATCGGAGGAGCCTTAGGAGCAGCCATCTTGGCCTATTATCACTACAATACTAACT
>CAMFLX010000245.1 GCA_945957555.1 uncultured Cytophagales bacterium | reverse complement strand
CGAGATTCCTCTACGTCTCGTGGGCTCGGAGATGTGTATAAGAGACAGTAATATAACAAACTCATTATATCCATAAGCCGAATAAGTTTTCATGATGTGCCAAAGAATAGGCATGCCACCTATTTCAATCATAGGTTTTGGACGAATATCTGTAAGTTCACCTATTCTTGTGCCCAAACCGCCTGCGAGGATCAATACTTTCATAAAATTAAAAACCCAAATATGAATTTTTTTTTGCAGAATATAAATTTAAAAGGGAGTTATTTGAAGGCAAATCGATGATTAGATTTATCCAGCCATTAGATTACAACCCCTTACATCAGAGTCATCAAATCGACCCAATATTTCAAAGGTCTCGTCATTGTGCTTCAGACCAAGATCTTGGGTAGCTATAAAACTACAAGAGTCAATATTAGCCAAGTCAATTACATTTACCCCTCCCCTTTTCCCTACTGCTACGTAGCTGAACGGATCATTCAATTCTCGTAACAATATTTTCATAGAAAAAGGCTCCGAATAAAGTCCATCTCCTTGAGAATAAGCTTGTGAAAACAATTCAGTCATACCATATTCAGCATGAACACTGCGAATTTTAAAATTGTGACAAAGCAGTTCATGAACCTCTCCTCGAACCATTTCCTTTTTACGCCCCTTCATACCACCAGTCTCCAAGACTATATTTTCATCCAAAGACATCGGAAATGTTTCAGAAAAGTCCATCAAAGCAAAAGTAACTCCCCATAGAATAAACCGTTCCTTTTTGCCTTTCAAATACTTGACTTTCTCATGTAACATGGAGAAATCATCTAAATAAAATCCAGAGTCGGGTCCAGAAAATTTCATAAAATAATTCACCATTGCCACCAATGAAGAATTCGATCGCTCTAGATAGTTTGGGAGGAGTGCTAGAATATTATATTGTGGGAGTGCGCCATATCTTTCCTCGAAAATTCTTTTTGCTACTGCAAAATAAAAGTCCTCATCGTATACATAGTGTTTACTAGTTACACTACCTGTGGTGCCGCTACTTTCATATATTTTCAGTTCTGGTGCATCAACAGTACTGACCTTATGGCTTTTAAAAAATTGTATGGGAAGGAAAGGAATCTCTTCCATTTTTTTTACAGATTTGATATTTATCTTTAGCAGATCAACATATTTACGGTAAATTTTGTTGTACTCGTATTGAAACTGAAAAACATCCAATGCCAGCGATTCAAATGAATCTGCATTGATGTTTAAAAGTCTTTGTTTCAACAATACTGAGTCCGACATATATGTAGGACTCAAAATTACGTTTATATTTAAATTTATACTAATTTTGAAATAAATGAGAACCTTATTCTGCTGTTCTATTCTTGCACTCTTTGCAATTGGATGTCAAAGACCTCCCAAATATCCGGATGCCCCTACTATTAAATTCGAAAGTATTACCTCTACTCCAGTGGTGGATACAATTGGAAATATTACTTCAAGCGAAATTGAAATAAAATTATATTTTACCGATGGCACTGGAGACCTTGGACTTACGCAAGATGATACCGCTGGAATTTACCAAGATGTCATTGAAACCCGAAGGTCAGACTCTGCAAAAAAATACAGCCGGAATTATGTAAACTACTGGGTTGATGCATACATAAAAAAAGATGGTAATTACACTTTGGTTAAATCGCCAGATGATTACCATAAAAACTCAAGCAACTTTTATATCTATGATGATCGATTTAGACCCTTCAATGACCAATACCGTACTAATTCCAGCCCAATAGAAGGTTACCTAAATTATAAATTCACGGTCTTAGAGGTTTTAGATGAATCCACAGTAACTTATAGACCATTGGTAAGCAAAGGAGACAGTATGAGATTCGAAATACGTATTCTTGACAGGAAATTAAATATCAGCAATAAAGTCACTACCCCAGACATTGTCGTATTGAGTCAATAAAACATTAAAAACATGTTGAATCAAGAGGAGCTACAAAGATATAACAGGCATATCATTCTGCCTGAATTCGGTATAAATCGTCAAGAAAAACTAAAAGAGGCAAAAGTCCTCGTTATAGGTGCTGGGGGACTTGGTTGCCCAGTTTTATTATATCTTTCCACAGCGGGGGTTGGCCATATCACAATTATTGATCCTGACAAGATAGACATTAGCAACCTTCAACGACAAATACTATACACCCACTCTGACATTGGCAAACATAAAGCAATAGTAGCATCTGAGAAACTTCGAGAAATCAACAAATATATCTCTATCAATGCTATTATTGACCAGATTAACAAACATAATGCAGTAGAGCTCATCTCACAACACGATCTGGTTATTGATGGGAGCGACAATTTTTCCACGCGCTATTTAGTCAACGATGCTTGTGTCATCGCTCAAAAGCCGCTTGTATTTGGCTCTATTTTTAAATTTGAGGGACAAGTTTCTGTCTTCAATCATAACAATGGGCCAACATATCGTTGCATATATCCCGAACCTCCTGCCGAAGGAGAAGTTCTTTCCTGTTCTGAAATTGGTGTTATAGGAGTACTGCCCGGTATCATCGGAGTGTTGCAAGCAACGGAAGCCATAAAAATCATTACGGGTATTGGAGAACCGCTTTCGGGAAAATTACTTCTTTATGATGCTTTGACAAATTCCCAAATCATTATTGAACTGCAAAAAAACACTTCAATAATCATCACAGAACTCATGGATGATTATGACCAGTTTTGTGGTATAAAACAAATCCAAACACCTCTGGATGGTGAATTACGACCCCTAGATGCATTAAATTTGATCACAAACCATAAAGTCCAAATCATAGACGTGAGGGAAACGTGGGAATACGATATTTGTAAAATTGATGATGCAGTCCTTATTACACTTAATACCTTGCCTCAAAATCTACACAAAATAGATCCTAAGATTCCAAAACTGGTATATTGCCACCACGGCATTAGAAGCAGAAACGCCATCCAATACCTTCAATCACAAGGTTTCAGTCAACTATTTAACCTCAAAGGAGGCATAGATCTTTGGGCCAAAGAAATAACGCCAGAAATGATTCAATATTAGCAAATATCATTGTTTCACAATTATTTATAACTGAACGTAACAATTATTTATTTGTAAAGATTCAATAAGATCCGTACTTCTCTCTCAATTCAAATTTTTACTAATGGTAAAAACAAATTCTGCCCCCTCTCCTAATTCCGATTCTACCCAAATCTCTCCTTTATGTAGATCTACTATTTTTTTGCAATGTGCCAAACCAATGCCTGTACCTTCATAATCATCGCGACCATTTAGTCTTTGAAAAATAGTAAATATTTTGGACTTAAACTCAGGCTTAATACCTATTCCATTGTCCCGAATTGAAAACTGCCACACATTACCTTTAGAAACTGCAGAAATTGATATTTCCGCTGCTACGTCTTTTTTTCTGAACTTCAGGGCATTTCCCAACAAATTCTGCATCAGTAATCTAAATTCTGTTTCATATCCCTGTATTTTAGGTAGATGATCAAACCTGATCGATGCTTTAGCTTCAGAAATTGACGCGTTTAAATCCTGACAAACCGCGCTAACAATATCATGACTATAAATCTCTCTTAATTCGGCGTTCAGCCCCAGCCGACCATAATCAAGCAATCCCTTTATGAGGTCCTTCATCCTTAAAGAGGCTTCTGTGATAAACTTAATCCCCATCTTGGAAATTTCATCCATTTGTTGTAAACTCCGCTTCTCTATGATTGCAGTATAGCTAGAAATCGTCCGCAAAGGTTCTTGTAAATCGTGTGACGCTATATAAATAAATTGTTCTAATTCCTTATTCTTTGACTCAAGACTTTTCAATGAAAACTCCAATAGCTCCTCTGTTCTCTTTTGATCACTCAAATCTCTCGTAATTGTGAAAAAACCAGTCAAGCAATTAGAATCATCCCTTATGGCTGTTAATAACACACCTCCCTGAAAAAAATCACCATCCTTTTTTAAATGGACTCCTTCATAATATGCACTCCCCTCTTCTGCTGCCTGCAATAACAATTCTCGAAGTCTACCTTTGCGTACTAATTCATCGGGATAAAACATTGAAAAATGCTGGCCAACTACCTCTTCTGCTTTATATCCAGTAGTCTTTTCAGCTCCAAAATTCCAATTTTCAACATATCCATTCAAGTCCAAAAATATAATCGCATAATCACGAATTTCAGAAATCATTTTACGATGCTTCTCATCGCTTTTCTTTATGTTTTCAAACTGTAACTCGACATCCTGCTTCATATTGTTGTATTCAGTCACATCAAATGTCTGAACAAAGAAGCCCTCAACTACGCTGTTCTTATAATCTGGCTGATAATAAGTGACCATATCCCTCACGTCTCCTGAATGTAGCAAAGCCTGCCCTTTAACTACTTGAGTTTCGCCACGCAACGCGGCTTCAATATAGCCAACGTTGTTATGGTAGGTATTACCCAGCATCTCACTCAATTTGACCTTACCCTCTAAGTCATCAGAAGTCCAGCCATACCAATCCTTATATGCCCTACTGGCAAATTTACAAACGCCATCCCGATCCCAATAAGCAAATAATGTATCCAAACCATCCTTTAAAGGGGAAATTTCACTGTTCCTTCTATTTGGACTATCTATTTTGTGACAAATACATATCAAATTACAATCTGAATCCTTGATAAGGGATACTGATAAACTTACCCACACCTTTATTCCATTCTCAGGGATGAACCAACCCTCGTAGATTGACTTTCCTGTTGATTTCGAATCTTCTAAAATTATACAGCGAGCATCAAAACCATCATTGCCAGGAGGAAGTAACACATTTATTGTCTGACCTATGATCTTTGAGCATTCATAACCCAACAAAAAAGAGGCCCCTCTATTCCAATTTAAGATGTGGCCTTTTGAATCTAGAACAAATACAGCATAATCCTCCACCTGTTCTACTAAGCTAAAATCCATATACAGGCATTAATATTTAATATGTGCAATAAGTAGTACGAAATACCAAAACTTAAACAATCACTTCAAAAAACCTTCTTTTAAGGTCTCTAGTAATTTTTCCTCCGTAAGAGGCTTATTTATCAACTGAAAAATCTCTTTATTCTCTAATGCCCTTCTTTCATCATCCGGATTCAAAGATGTTGTCAACATTGCTACCACTATTTTCCCCTTTTGATACTCAGGTAAGAATTTATACTGGGACATGAAGTCCCAGCCAGACATACCAGGCATGTTAATATCTAACAAAATAAGACCTGGTTTTGGGAAAGTGGACTTACAGGCAAACTCACCTTCATTTTTTAAAAAATCTAATGCCTGTTGGGCGTTCGTCGCAATTTGAACATGAGTATCCACTCCAGAATGAGTAATCACTAAATTATGGTAATAATTGGTCGCGTTATCATCATCAACCAACAAAATACAGTCTAAACCCTCAATTTTCGTCATAAATGTTTACTTATTGTAAAAATAAATTCGCTTCCTTTCCCCAACTCTGAAGCAACTGTTAGGCTACCATCATGCAACTCCACAATCTTTTTCGCCATGGCTAGTCCAAGTCCAGCACCTTCATATTTTTCTTTGTGATGCACCTTCCTAAATATTAAAAAAATATTTTCAAAATTTGATTCATCTATACCAATACCATTGTCACTCACTTTAAATCGCCAATATTCTTCTAAGGACTCGCAAGATACCCTTACAAAGGGTATACTAAATATTTTTTTAAATTTGATAGCATTGTCCAAAAGTGAAAAAAGCAACTCCCTCATCTCATCTGGAAAACACCTAATCACTGGTAATGAATCAGATAAAATAACAGCATTACTAATACCAATTTTGTCTGACAATCTCACTTTTACATCTGACAAAACCTCCTCCAGATCTACTTTTACAATCTCTTTACCCCGCCCAAGCCTTGAGTAAGTCAACAACATTTTAATTTGTTCGCTGGCTTGGCGTGCAGAATCTTTAATATAAGATATATACTCGGCTTTTGTCTCTGAGGAAGCCTCCCCATCCATCTCAAGCAATTCTGTAAATAATATAATGTTTCTCAATGGGGTTTGAAGATCGTGCGACACTATGTATGAGAACTGTTCCAGCTCTTTACTTTTCTCTTCCAAAAGTGTTTTATATCCTATCTCTCTTCTTTTTAGTTCCATCTTATCCTTATTAAACAATACATATGTTGTTATCTCCTAACTAAATAGGGCTGTATTTATTGATCTGATTTCGATCTAAAGTGGTCATGATTTTTTCAATATTAAGGGGTTTAGTAATAAAATCAGAAATACGGCTTAATGTACTCGCTTTACGACGATCATCATCATCATCAGAGCCTGTAAGAATCTTAATATCGGTGACTTTTGTACTTTCGTAAGGCAACAGTTCGAATGTATGAATAAAATCCCAACCACTCATTTCCGGCATATTCAAATCTACCAAGATCAAGTCAGGGATTTCAGAATAGATATCCCTCTCATATAAACCCTGCAAATACGAAAACGCCAATACTGGATCTTCAAATGTTTGAATAGTATCAAAAGTCTTTGAAAGCTGAATGACCCTTTTAGACGCAATGTTGGAATATGGATTATCGTCGACGATGACAACCTTAGTTAGCTTTTTCATACCTCTAGATAGTTTACAAGCAAAGATACCCATTTTTACAAAACCTACCAAAAAGTAAGCAAAGCAATTGTTTGCACCTAAGTTTGTTAAAAAATAAGACCAACCCTAAATTCGATTTACTTCCTGCCCCATAAATTTCAAATTATAGCCTTACTTGCAGAAACCCTATCTGTAATCCATGCCACGGCTTTTTCATAATCTTTAAAAGTTCTCATTTCAAAACCTAGATTATCTAACCGTAGCCCCAAATCCTTTGCAGAAAGCTCTCCAAATATATTGGGAGAAACCACAAATGCAAAATTCTTGAGCCCTGCCTGTAGAGCCCTAGGGGTCCATATATTCTCTATCCAATCATTCGCGTTTTTCCATGGACCGGTCAATTCCCTATTGTCATTGACAAAACTGGGACAACCCGTTGATTCAAAAGCTTCCAATACTTGAGTAGCACCGTCAATTACGTTATCGACGTTCACAAAACCGATCCAATTGGCATAGATATAATTTTCTATTTCCCTATACTCTAAGGTAAAGAACACCTTGTCTACATGATTCCTAAGTTCTATTTTTTGCATACGCGAGGAGAGTTTAAATAAATTATACGAGGTGATTTACGTAACAAAACCATCCAAGGTTACCACACAATACATCAAACTCATATCTTAAACTCCATTCAACAGCACAATCTATCGACTAGATCATTCACAGTGAAAACGACATCGAAAAGGGCTCACTTAATTGCATA
>CAMFLX010000244.1 GCA_945957555.1 uncultured Cytophagales bacterium | reverse complement strand
GTGTAAATGGCCCGAAGGTACGAATTCCTTCATTGCCTGTTTGAGCAGCACCTAAAGCTATTTTATTACTATCCAAGATCTGGTATGAATAGATTGCCTTCTTGGTAGGCTGTACCGAGAATGTAAAAGTTTGACCTACGCAAGCAATTGTATCGTTTGCTGAAATTTTGATAGCCGATGCATCAGGCTTTTTGTTGATCGTAATGCTTGGTTTGTTATCTAAAGTTACCGTGGTACAGCCTCCAATCGAAGCTTTTATTTCATATTGATAGGGCACATCACTCGCTGCTAATACACCTAGATTAAACACAATGTCAGCTCCTTTACCTGTTTGGCTTGCACCCTCTTGAGCACCACCTAGTTTAAACAAGCTATATACCACACTGTCTTGAGCAGCCTTTATGGTAATGGTATTGGGTACATTGTCACAATTGGTGCTGGTATATTCTACTGTCAAATCAAGTTTAGGACTTGGATTTACCTTTAATGGCAATTTTGCATCCAGTGTTACTGTAGAACAACCTGGTATTGAAGCATTGATGGTAAGTATGTAGTCTCCAGCAGTGAATGTACTTGTAGTAATGTCCAGATCTGTACCCGTACCTGTCTTTTTACCTACAGAAGTTGTACCATTAAACACCTCGTATTCCATGTTCAAGGTTGAGCCCTTCACCGTTACTACAGTTGTATTGTTTTCGCAAATAGGAGAAACCACCGTAGCCTGTTTGGCTTTGTCCTCCACTGGATTGACCACAATTACAGGCTTTTTATCAAGCTGTACCGTGCCACAACCACCCGTAGTGGCTGTTATGATTAAATTATGGGTACCCACTGCCAAATTAATACTGAATGACTGATTGGCTCCGTTACCAATTATAGAAGTCGTGTTTAATTTAGTACCATTTTCAGTAATATCGTAAACCACGTCTTGTTCCGTACTATCTATGGTAATCACTGCAGGATTCTTGTCGAAACACAATGGAGTGGTATATGTTACATTCAAATTAACCTTAGGCCCTGGGTTCACCTGTACTGTTGGCTTCTGAGTTAGATCTTTCACCGTACAACCTTCTATAGAAGCTTTTACTGTGAAAATGTGTAATCCTTTTGTAGTTAATACAATGGGGGTAAATACCAGATCCGTACCTGTACCGGTTTTCTTGCCTAAAGAAGTCAGCCCGTCAAACAACTCATATTCTACAGTAGTTTGTGTATTTTTAATCGTGATGCTCGTTGTACCATTCTGACAAATCGTATCAGGGTCCGCTGTCACCGCCAAGTTGATCAATGGTTCTGCATTTACCTTGATCACCGCAGGTGCATTCATGATTACATCTGTACAACCAGGTATGGTGGCATGTACTGTAATAGAGTTATCTCCTGGTTTATTAACCAAAGAAGTCATTGGGATGGTAATCACTCCAGCACTATAGCTCTGACCCGCCAATTTAGTAGTACCAATATAGGCCACATACGTTACATTTGACTCTGGGCTTGTTACCGTTACCGTACCACTGTTCGCATTGATACAGATCACAGAGCCTGTCACAGTAGTTGGTACGGGAAGTTTATTAACTTTTATATTAGCTGTGTCATCTAGTATAACCTCTGCACATCCAGGGATCTTCGCGTGTACATTGATGATATTGTCACCAGGGTTTGTCAAAGAACTCACAGGCACTGTAATCACACCTGCACTATAGCTCTGACCTACCAGCTGTACTGAACCTTTGAAAGCTACATATACTACATTTGCCTCTGAAGAACTGATGGTAACCGTACCATTCGTGGCATCACTACAAACAACAGATCCTGTTGCCGTCTGAGTCTTGCTAGGTAACTTATTTACTTTGATGTTGGCAGTATCTGTCATTATAACATCTGTACAACCACCAATCACACCGTGCACTGTAATCACATTGTCACCTGGGTTGGTCAAAGCACCTATTGGTACTGTAATCACGCCAGAACTATACGATTGACCTGCCAACAAAGTAGCGCCTTTGTATGCTGTATAAGTCACACCCGTTTCTGGATCGGCTATTGTTACTGTACCCGTTATCCCATCGCTACAAATCACAGAACCTGTAGCAGTCTTTTGTACAGGGGCAGCATTCACCTTTATAGTAGCTGTATCAGCCAGAGTTACCGAAGAACAAACAGGCAATGTTTTAGCAGTTACATTTATGGTATATGTGCCTGCCGCAGGCAACGCCGAAGCAGGAATATTCAGAGTAATTGTTGACCCAGCCAAAGTGCTTACCACAGCCGTACCCACAGCTGTACTATTGATTGAGGCCTGATAGGTCACATCTTTTTCCGTGTTGGTTACCGTTACCCCACCCGCATTACCTAAACATATAGGAGATGCAACTGCTGATACTACTGGATTCGTCGTATTTGGAGGCGTACAAAGGGTATAACAATCTGTGAATTCAGATGTATTCCCCCCCGCTACAGTTGCCGTACCGGCACTTGTAGCCGTAGCAGTATATTTCACACCTGCCGTACCGGCAAAGGCCAAAGGAGAAGCACCTGCCTTTAGTAATGTTTTACCCTGAAGTTTATTACTTGTTGGCGTCGCACCACAATCGTTACAACCGTCTAGCGCATAGATCTCAATCCACGAATTAGCGGACCCCGTTACTGTGATCGCCGTTTCAGCACCTGTAAAAGTAGGCTTAGCATAGTTGGCATTGCCTTTACCATTCAATTCTATACCTCTCAGGGTATTACAAGAAATAGAGTTATTCCTGATGGCATTACCGGTAGAGGCCGCATCTACGATCTCGATACCGTTTTTAGGGTGATTGGCGATGATATTACCAGAACCAGCAGTTGCACTTCCGATTTTATTATTATCAGAATCAGTATCTAACAAAATACCATTACCACCATTTGGAAGCACCGTAGCTCCATCAAGACCTACCCCTATTTTGTTCTGAGTAAAAGTATTATTATCAGCATTAACCAAACTTATGCCGTCTAAAGTATTGCCTGACACAGTATTGAGCGTAATCGTGTTAGCATTAGCCCCTTCCGAAATCTTGATTCCATAAGTTTGATTTGGCAATGCCACATTTCCAGAGCTATTTACTCCGATTAAATTGCTTGAAATTGTATTGTCGTAAGCAGCACGTGCGGCAAAAGCTGGCGCAGGAGCATCTGGGGCCCCTCCATTGATATTTATACCGATATAGTTTGCACAAACGATATTGGCTTGCCCAATACCAGAACCACCAATTATGTTTTGGTGCGACTCATGCTGAAGAGCAATACCTCCACCATCATTAGTGTCAAAAGCTCTAACACCATTACCCATAGCAACTGTACCAGTAGAGTCTGTACCTACCTTATTACCATAAACCTTATTACCTATAGAATTTGCATTGTAAAAGTTAGACTGGAAAAATATCGCCCAAGCATTGTCGCCCAATACGTTATTAGAAATTGTGGTATTTGAATTACCTTGCACTTCGATCCCAGAAAATCTATTACCGAGTTTGGATATATTGTCAGCTCCTACTCCTATAAAGTTGTTCTGAATGGAATTGCCCGCAGAGCTATTTGTCCTCAACAAGATTCCATGCCCTTTACTACCTTTTCCAGCGGCATAATCAGGGTCGCAAGTAGCGGCCTGTACCCTTGAGGCTGCCGCATCACTTCTGAATCCGTTACCACCAATAATATTCCTGTCTGCTAAGTTAGTACCCCCAATTACGATATTGGATGAATTGTTTTCCATCTTAATACCCGCATAGAAATTTCCCAAATCGTGATCTAGGGCATCAGTAACTTTAGTACCTGTAATATCCGTACCAATTTTATTGCCTTTGATTTGGGCTCCCGAAACTCCATTTATATATAGACCTACTGAATTATAATAATCCAAATAACCCGGCTTACCATTTCGATCACTGGCACAGGTTCCATAATTAGGAGCATGAGGGAATGTGGCAGATCCGTTACCAGAGATTATGTTATTTTGGATAACAAAACCACTCCCCCCTTCCATAAAAACACCAAAAGATTTATTCCCCACGGCCTTAGTACCTGACACATCGGTACCAATCTTATTACCTATCAAAGAAACATTTTTTGCATTAGACAACTTTATACCACCACCAACGTTGCCCGAAAGTACGTTGTTGGAAATATTAAAAGTTGTGACATTGCCATTTTCAACCAATATACCATGGTTATTCAGAGGATCGTTTGTACCATTCCCTCTTGCTAGCGTACCTGTAGGGTCTGTACCAACATAGTTCCCTGAGATATTTAAATTATTCCCCGTATTATTCACACGAATACCCACCTTTTGGCAATTGGCAATCACGTTTCTTTCGGCATCAGTAGTACCACCGATTGTGACATTGGTTGCCGAGGAATTATCAAAGAAAATACCGATTTCTTTGATCTCAGTTCCAGATGCAATAGTACCATTGGTAGCTAAACCAAACCAGCAACCTGTAACTTTGTGACCAGAACCCGACTTGATAATGATACCATTGGTAGGCCCTTGAATGATCAGACCATTGATCAAATGATTGGTTCCCCCGTCTAACTCAAAAAGTCTATAATTCCCAAAAACGATTGCTATTTGCGGTGTTGCAGGTGTGTATCCAGGCTGTGAACTACCATTAATTCTAATAGTTCGATTTCCAAATCCATTGAGATATTGAGAATTTGTAATCGTGAATGGGCCCGTACCAGGAATATTGAAATTAACATCAACAGTACTCCCAGCAGCAGTTCCTAAAGCCTGGCTCATAGCCCAGTCAAAAGTACCTGTAGTCCCAGTTCCTGTTCCAGTACTGGTTACTGTAAAAGTTTGTCCCTGTATCCAACCTAGACATAAAGTAGTAATAAGAAGCGTATAAAGTTTCTTCATACCAATAGCGTTTATAATGTTTTTCATAAGAATCTTCGATTCTGATTTATCGTTTTTCATGTATGCATTCTTTCTTTCCAAAATAGAATGCTACCTAATATGCAAATATAAATATAAAATCTTGAATAAATACAAATCAACAAAAAACTTATGGCAAATATCTTGTGTGTATGGTTCAGCCTTAGCGACTTATATTTGTTTTTCCTTGCTGTATATACATTGGAGCTAGGAAAAGTAAGTATTTGATAGTGAAAAGATTTTCTATAAAAAGAGATAGCCAACTCTATAGAGTTGGCTATCTGTAAATAACTAAACTGAGTAAATCCACCCTTATCTTTTTAAAAATTTACATATAAGTCAATCATAAGGTTTTATTCAAGCACCAATTTGCCATTCAAAGCTCCAAAGGTGTAGAAATATAGTCCTCTTTTAAAACATGAAACATCTACCATAGCACTATCCACTAATTGCCTTTCGAAAACTAAGTCTCCAGTGGTATTAAAGATACTGAGTCTTCCCTCCCCTTTAGCAGATATCGTGACCTGATCTTTTGCAGGATTGGGATAAACAGAAACATAAGCCATTACTAAAACATCATCAGCAGTTTTCGTGACCAGAGTGGTGGAATAATAGGCCTCTTCTTGGTCATACAGCTCCCAAGATGCACCCGTCTGGTTCCTTGTATAATGGGTTATCAGCTTTGGCATGTGTACAAAGTACGAAGGTTCGGGCGTTTCATTATCCATATCTGTTGGGTATATCAAATCTGACATCGGGTAGTTGTTGTCATAACCGATTTCATCCTTTTGCCAATTAACTAAACTTGCCGTTTCTGTACTATATTCTTGATCGATAAATTGGATGAGGTTTCCATTTGCATCCACAGTAAAGTCAGTTCTTGACGATCCCAAAACATTGGAATAATTGGTGTATAAAGTTGTCGTGGCAATACCATTGGAACCTAAAACATAAGCAATATCTACAAATGCTACCAAGCCTGTGTCAGTATTCACAAATGTTTGATAACCCAACAAATTGCCAGAATTATCAAACAAAGATTCTGTTTTGGAACCCAAAGCCCATTGTCCATTGTCTAAAGTATATGACTCAACAGTTGTTTCTACCATTTGGGCATTGTATTTTTTGATATATTTTAAGTACTTTATCCAAGAGGCAGTATTGGGATCATACTCATAAACGAATGCACTGTCTTGCACAGTGCTTTGACCTGTATAAAATTTCTCAAACTTTTTCGTTGGCACTAATACACCCAAGTTTTTATCCATAGTTTCAATTTCACAAGTCGATTCTCGGCCCTGTACATCGTAGGTATACTGCTCCACAGCATCATTCACCCATGCATTCACATCAAAGTCCCATGTTTGGGTCAGCAACTTAGTAATGTGACCATTCGCATTATATTCGTATCTCTCAACCGTCGTAGTAATATATCCATCTATAGGATCATACTCCCTATGCACAATGGAATCCAATTTTTGCGGGATGATTCCTGCTGATTTCCTTTCTCCAGTAAAGCTCCTAGAACTCAATTTCAAATTATGCTTAAATTTACCAGACAGACCTACCTCAGCGTTATCCACTAATCCCAGCAAATCAACCTTACTATATTTCACATGGTCTCCATTAATACTTCCAGACTTGCCAGTAGCCATCGTAACATAAAGGTTGCCAGTAGCATCCATAACCATACCTTTGGAGATTTCGTCTTCACCTGAGTTGTAACCATTATAATCAATCTTGTGCAAATACTTACCACTTGGACTGTAAAGAATAACTATTGCATCCTTGGAATACCCAAAAAGTGTGGCAGGGCTTTCCTGTTCTGTAGCCATCACATAGACAAAACCTTGCGCATCTGCCTTGATGCCTAATCCTTGATCGTCACCGTTAAATGCTCCATTGTATCTCTGTGTCCAATTTAATACACCTGTCCATCTGTTGTAGCCTATCGTTACAATATCAATCAGCGAATTAGTCCCCTGACTAAAGCCTGTAACATATACTGCATCGTTCTTTATGACCATATCTAACGCATTGTCTTGATTCTGTGGTCCGGCATACCGCTGTAGCCATGTAACACCCCCATTTACCCTGTTATACCTGATGGTTACAAAATTAAAGTCGCTGGTACCCAAAACAAATACATTTCCGCTGTCATCAATCACGATAGCATTTGGTGAAGAAAACATACCACCTGGCCCATTATAATTGGCTTCCCATAGTTTGGTTCCTGTTAGATTATATGAAAGTATAACCATCTTATTATTGGCACCTCCTCCGATATAGATACTATTTCGTAAAGGATCAATCGTGAGTTGATTGAATGAATTTGAAATCTCTGAACTATAGTTTATAGCAAATTTTAAAACACCCGTACTACTATATTTCAAAAAAACCATATCGGTTTTCTGTGTGGCTGCATTGTACCCATACCCCAGAATATAGATATTACCAGAATTGTCCACCTGAACTTTTTGTCCTGCCTCATAACTATAC
>CAMFLX010000243.1 GCA_945957555.1 uncultured Cytophagales bacterium | reverse complement strand
GTATCCCAAGGCCTCTGTACTGTTTTTTTCTAATAGCCAAGTAGTGTATAAGGTTTGATGAATAAAGGCGTTGTCCTGGAACTGTGGATTATCATTCAAGACATTTCTAAAAATATGGGTAGGAAAGGTTTTTTCAAACAGTGTCAGTTGCAATGCAATAAAGCCTGCTGCTTGGTTGGCTTCATAGTTTCTTTCTGTATCACAACAATAGGTATATATTTCAAAAACCAAATCAGCAAACTGTTCCCTGTCTTTAGGTTGAAATGAGCAAATGGCTTGGCTGAGTTCTAATAAGGTGTCTCCATCCACATCAGAATTGCCATATTTTGGGTTTTCATTTGCATAAGTTTGGGCATAGGCAAATGAGTCCTTGAAAAACTCTAATACCCTATTCTTGAATTTTGGTTTGTCAAAGGCTTGCACTAAGGCATGTAGTGATTGACTATTGACGTACAATTTCTGGAAAAACACAAAATCGCCTCCTTTTAAAAAATCTTTCGCATAAGCCAATACTTTATCAAAAGCTTCATCGTCTTCCAGTTGAACCATTACGTCGTATCTGCGATAAAAGGTTTGATCTGAAACATCGATGATTTCATTTTTAAGAGCTTCGTTTCCGGTATTCTTATATAACTCAATCGCTTGATCAAAATACTTACTTTCTAAAATATGTAGGAACTTTTGAAGTTCTTCATAGTCTACCTTTTTGGTAATCTCATGGTTATGATAAGATCTAATTTTCTCAATAATTGCAACTATTTGTTTTTCGTTACTTTGAGCAAAATTCTCTATCTCTTCAGTTATTTGTCTTTGGTACATCATTATGTTGTTTATTCCTGTTACAATGAAATTTTAATCAATAATTGATTCATGAAATTCTTAATAGAATGTTAATAACTATTGTAAATGACAGTATTTTAATGATTTAAATTTTGAAAATTAAAATAGGATCTTCCTCATGTTCGCTACCTATCAAATAAAATGGATATTGGATTTCAAGGGTTTTAAACTCGGAGGTACTGGCTAGGTGCTGAAAGGCAATATGTACAATCATAAATGCGAGTAGTTCAAAATACTCGCAAATCTCTTGGTATTGGTTTGGATAGGTTTTGAGCAATTCATCAATATTATCAAAAAATACACTTAAATCAAGAGCGCCACTTTCTTGGAGCACAGGTGTTGAAAGTTTCAGGTTTTCGTTACAATTGCTGTAGCCCCAAAACAAACCACCAGATTCATAAGGATCAATAGTGCGACCACCATACTCAAAATATAAGGCTTGCAAGGGTCCTTTGACATTTTTAGCCCAAATTGATAAATTCTTTAGAAGTTGATCATAAATCAAATTGACAATGTCTTCATTGTAAAAGTTGATGAATTCAGGGAAATAGCCATCAAAGAAAAAACATTTGAATCGTAATTGTTCTTCTAGCTTTTGAGCACGTTGTTCCAGTTCCTTATACACATCATCGGGCCTGTGATTTGCTAAAATTGCTGGTTTTGAAGGCTCCTCCATATGTTCACCTATCAGTTCTTTTAGTTTCGTAATGAGGTTTTTGTTATCAATACCTTCAAAAACTGAACTGATTTTATGACATTTTTTAATGTCATAAAACTTCAAAAGTTCTTCTATGTATTTGGCATTCTCACTAAAAAGCGCATAATGAAATGCCGTAAGGCCTGAGGCATCTGTATGGTAAATGTCAACTTCATGGTTTTTGAGCATATGTTTGACTAAATCTCTGTTGCCCAATGAACTATAAAATACCAATGGCGTCTGGTTTTTTATAGGTTCAACATCATTTAAGGATTTAAGCAGACCTTTAGTAATTAAATATTCGAGCATATCTTCGGTAAATGTATACCTAACTAGATCATGCGATGGAGGTGTTTCGGCACCGTTTTCTAAAAGGAGATCAACCAGTTCACAGAAATCGTGTCTTATGGCTTCTAGTAATGGTGAAGCATCATTATTAACCCCGTTTGGACTGGCACCCTGTAGAATAAGAGTTTTGGCTAATTCTATCCCTGGTTGCACCTCGTAGTGTTTATGCCTATCTCTAAGCCTATAGGTTTCACAGCAAAAGCTGAGATAGGAGGCACCTTGAGCCTCGAATACCGTCAAATCAATGGGGTATGATAGTAACAACCTCGTCATTTCAATATCGTTACACTCAATAGCCGACTTTAAGGCTTGGTCAAGTCCTAGGCTAGCTCCGTTTTCCAACATGAATCGAACTAGTTCTTTGTCCTTATTTCTTACAGCCAAATCAATTGGGTAAAATATATCCGACATCAAATTGAAATCGACTCCATATTGATGTAGTACTTTTACGGCTTCAAAAACCTCTTCTTCGTCCCATCCAGAAAGCACCCTGTATAATACAGTTTCAAATGGATAGGTATTTTGTTTGTAATTGGGATCAGCTCCTGCCTCAAGCAATGCTTTCATTTTTTCCAATTCATCTTCTGAAAAAGACCCATCTTCGGCCAATTTGAATAAACTGATACTTTTTTTTTGCATGTTATTTTATTCGGATTTTCATTATTTGACTATTATTTTGAGATTCGTGAAAAATTCACTTCGACATCCATGCTTACAGGTTCTTTTACATAAACTTTTGATTCAAAGAGTTTATCATTGATCAATTTTAAATATGTAGCAATTTGTGTCATAATAATATTGTTCTTAAATGCACATGTAGGTCTATTGAACGATGTCGTTTACGCTCCAACCTGTCAATTTTTCATCAGGATCATTATCTACTATATGTTGACATACAGACTCATGAATAATGATTGAAGGGGAATGTTCCTTCAGTCGAAAGAGAAGTGCGCCTTTTGCTTTTGTCGCATCTATAGCTAACTCTCGAAAGCGATAATGTCCTGGCATTATTTCAGCGTAATCTGATTTATCCAATTCGGCACACGCGATAAGCCCAAGAACATTTACAGCGTAATAATCGGGCCAAATGGTCCCATCAACTTCACTTTTCACTATCGCTTTGATCAACTGTAAATTATCTACACCAGCACCCTGTAACACCTCTACAAATTGCTTTGACATGATCGGAATACTACTGCGTAAAAAGTGGCGAAGCTCATCGCCAGCTTGAGCGTTTGTGGTAAAAACCAAGGGTTCATCCAGATTCAAGGTTATTAAATCACCTCTTATAAAACTTAATTCTACAGGCAAATTATCTGGTTCATTCAAATAGTTACCTGTTTCGAATTGACTGTCATTTTCTAGTAAAAAATACATAACTTTTATATTTTATTAAAGATCTTTTCTGAAAAATGAGGTATAAAAGAAGGTATATAAAAGCCTTTTTCTGGACCTACTAATGTTTGATTCGAATACAATTACAAAGTATAAAAAACTTCAGGCAACTCATCATCAAAGGCACTAAAACCAAAAAGACAGGGAGACTTTCTCGGTAATTTGTTAAAAGCATCTGTTTGTACTATTTCTGGTGTAATTTCAATGATAAGCAATTCAAACAATCGAATTAAAAATGCATAATCATTTCCCAGGGTTTGAAAACTTTTATCACCCGAACATTCAAAGTATTTTTGAAAAAAGGGATCATTGTCAATAGCGCTCTCTGCCATGATGTAACCTTCATCAAAAGCAGTTTCTTTATCATTTTCAGGTGTAAAATCAATAGTAATGTCACCGCCGTATTGATTCCAATTAAAACTAATCGCTCCAATTTCACGAATTTCATTATCTTCTAAATCTTGTGCAGACAACTTGTCAAAAAAAGAATTAATTTGATTAAAACAATTTGAGGCAAGTTCCTGCCAATCCATTTTTTTAATAATCAATTTATTGTTTTCTTCCTCTATATTTTCTTCTACAACCAACCTTATCTCATTGTAAAACTCTTGACTTAGTTTTGTTTTCATACAAATATTTGCTTGTGAAAATTAACCTCAGTTAAATTGAGTTGAACTGTGGTATAGACCATCAGCTTGCTCCATCTAGATATTTTTCCTGCAATATTTTAGACTGTTCCTGAATTATTTCAATTTGTTCTTCGTATTTTTCTTTTAACTTATCATGCATCTTTCCAGAAGTTTCCGCCAGTAGTTTTTCATACATTTCTATTTTTTTCTCTGCTGCGTTGAGCAGTTTTGTAACGTCCTCAATAGTAACCTCCTCGTCTGTTGCGTCGCATAAATTGTTCACCAAACTATTTAACCCTGTTCCCAATGCTAAAGAACGTTCATTGTACTCATTTCCGTCCATTTGTTTTCCTGGATTGGATACTTCTCTAAAGGTGGCAGGAACATCGAGTTTTTTCAGTTTTGGTAATTGAGCAAGAACCGTAATGTCCTTAATTTTAGTTTCACCAATATGTAAAGTTTTTAGCTCCTTGAATTGAGCCACTACGACTATTTCTTTGATCGGATTGTTACTTAAAAAAAGGTGTTCCAAATTCTTGCACAATGCCAAACATGAAATGTCTTTAATTTTATTATCCGCAATATTTAAAAAGGACAAGTTGGTCAATGTTTGAAGAGGTGTTATATCAACTATTTTATGATAGCCCAAATCCAAACGTTCAAGGTTTTTAGCTTTATCTATACCACTAATGCTCTGTAGTGCCTTCTTGTTTTGAACTACGGAAAACTCTTTCAGAAGTGGCATTTGTTCAAATGGTACAGATTCCAGTGTAGTGATATCTCTCAGTGCCAAAGAAACTATACTTGACAGTACCTCGTCAGCAAAGGGTTTTTGAAGTGGTGGAAAATCTGCGAAGTGATATATTGTTTCGTTTTTATCGTTTATCGCATAGCCTACCTTTTCCCACCAGTTTTCTTGCTGGCTGAGGGAGCTTTCTAATTCAGTTAACTCAGGAATGTCAATATCCCAATTTTGAAGATGTACCAGTCTTTGTAAAAACAAACTACCGATGTTGTTGTCTATACAAACTACTTCATTTTCCTGCTCATGTATTACAGGAAAGATGGCTGGATTTCCACTACTATTTTTTAATGTGGGGTGATATAACCAATTGGTATAGTTATCAATAGCATCACAACCTGCTTCTTGAACGTTTTTGGCCTTGCCTTTATACAATTGATATACATTATCATCGGGATCATACATGCCAAAATCCAAAGATTGGGTGCTTCCAAACACCAAACTATCGCAGGTCAGTTGTTGGTGTACATCCAAGAAGTTTTGCAGTCCCTCAGGCTGGTTGGTTTTCATTTTGGTTGCAGGAGCTGCACACTTCAACACAGGCTCACCTTCTTGAAATTTAAGTTCAAGGCATGAGTCTGTAATGGTTACCGCAGTTACTTGGTCTATCACCTGTTTTAAAACCGCATCAAACCCTTTGTTGTCTGCCAGATAAGAAAAATGCTTCAACAGTTCCCTTTTAAAGTCATTCGCTGAGGCTAACACCTCCCAGTTTTTTTTGTAATTGCTCATGATCAATTTTCAACTTTAAAATCCTTATTGATTATAATTTTAATGTCCTCATTCACATTTTCATAGATTTCGGATATGAGGTCTGTAAAATAGTCTTCTTCTATGTATTCCAGAGCCATTTTATGGTATTTTTTAAAGGCAGTCCAAATTTGGTCTATCAAATGCCTGTCTGAGGTGTTTTTAAATGCTGCAACGAAAAGACCATCCATGGCATCGCCACCTTCAGAATAGAGCATGTCAAAAGATGCATCTTTTAGCAATTCTAATAATGCTTCTGATGTGAAATTTGGGAAAAAGTCATCTATGATCTGGTCATGAACTGAGTTTGCACAATACCTGTGGCCTGCATCATAAGTTTCATAGGTTTTTTTAAACAAGCCTACGAGTTTTATTTGTGTATTTGTTTTTTTTCTCCTGATGATTTCTTTTAATGCCAATATAGTGGCAGTGAAATTATCTTCACCCACCGTTTTGAAACTCATTTGGAAGATTTGTAGTAAAGTTTCGTCTGAAAGCTCTTGTAGGTGTTTTTTTATGGCTTCGTCAAGAATCGGTAGTTTTGTGATGCTCGGTGCATCATTGGGCTCTATTTTAAAATATATGGGAAGAGGATTGTCATCATCAAAGTCTATATCTACAAGTTGGCCAAGCCAATGGATGGCTTTTTCTACTTTATCCAAATCTGGGGTTTGTAAATGATCCAAGATGGTTTCTGGGCTAGGGATGCTGGTAAATTTATCTTTTTGCTCCCAGCTGTTCATGATCTTATGTGAAGCCTCCAACTCGCTAAGTTTAGGATGTGTGTATAAAGGAGTAAAGCCTTTTATTTTGTCGCATCCCTTTTTTTTTTAAAGATTGTAGGTTTTTTAGGTCAGTGATAAAATCTAGAGAATTGATATAAGTGTCCCCGATGTTGAGTGCTTTCAAATTCATTCCTTTGAGTCCATTGGTATTTTTTAGTTTATAATTGGAGTTCAAATTTAATTCTTCCAGTAGCGGAAACTGTAAAAGTTCATCACAATGAGTCAAAGTGGCACTTTGTAGTTCTAGATTTCTGAGTTTTTTTAATGACGATAGGCTTGAAAGTTCAAATACGCCACACTTGTTAAGGTTGAGTTCCTCAAGGTTTACCAGTTGGCTGATACATTTTGGAAGAGGCTTGAATTTGATCTCACTATATTCATAATCATGACCTTCGTTGAGGGTGGCCTCCAGATTGAGTACTTTTAAGTTGGTCAATTTCCCTAAACTGTCTGGCAAGCTAGGAAGTTTAGACATGATTGTCAAAGACTCTAAGTTGGTTAATTGAGATATGACCTCTGGAAATTCAACAAGAGGCAACCATATCAATTTTAGTTCTTTGAGTTGGGAGAGTTTTGAAATAGTATCTGGTAGCCTTGCTAAACCACAATTGTTGATGTAAAGGCTTTCTAATGTTTGTAATGTCCCTATTTCTTCCGCCAGTATCTTGTCTTTTAGGGAAGAACCCCAAATGGCCATTTTTTTGAGGTTTGGAAACGTTTTGACTATGTTTTTTACGTCTTCCAATGGGTCATTGATGGCGATTTTTATATCAAGCACATCTGGAAAGACAAAATTCCCATCAAGGGCAAAGTTTTTGTAAAAATCTATTTTTTCTATATGTTTTAACAGGGCTATTTGCTCTGGAATTGGTAATGTAACTTTAGGTTCTCGGATCAAAAAACATAATTCCTTTATTTGTGGATATTCGTTTAGCACAGTTAAGTCAAGGGAATTGTCTAGGTAGTTTTCCAGATTGAGGCGCTCTATGCCATCTATGTTAGAGGCTAAGTGGTCTAGCGACTGGTTACTGAGATCAATTGTCAATTCTTTTTCCATGGTTTTTTAATGGTATTTGATGTGTTTTCTTCTTTTTCTGTTAATGCTTTCATGAAATCTGGGTCCTTATGGTAAATACTAAAATCCGTATCATTCATAAATTGCTCTTTTGGTTTACCTAATTTCACTGCAATTTTAAAGTTTTCTTCCGAAACAGTGACGTCTTCGAGGT
>CAMFLX010000242.1 GCA_945957555.1 uncultured Cytophagales bacterium | reverse complement strand
TTGTAAGGCAGATGCTCTGAACCAGCTGAGCTAAGCTCCCTTTTATTTTCCTTGTCTCGACCTCTTGTCTTGTTTGGGATTGCAAAGGTAGAAGTTGTTTTGGCATTTGCAAAATATTTCATACTAAAAAAGCATTTTTTTTATAGTATTTTGAGGAGGCTTTGGTTTTCAGGTCTTTAAAAAAAGTTAACAGCGAGCCTTGTTTGAGATGCGCTGTTTACTTTTTGTTCATGTTTACGGCATCATCTCACAATGCTGAGTCTTGACTTTGTACTTTTCCCTCCTTTGTACTCTACTTCGATAGTGTAAATGCCTAGTGGGAGTTGAGACACGTTTATTTTAGCATTCGTCGCATTGACATCTTTTTGTTGAAATACCAGTGCTCCTTTAATGTCTAAGATCTCAATGCTTTCTATGTCGATAAGAGCGCTAACATTTAACTCGTCTTGCACAGGATTTGGATATATCAGCGTGCCATTATTCGTTTGATTATCTGTGAAGTTAGTGAGTGTTTTTTTGACTAAAACATAAATAGGGTCTTCAGTAACCTTGACCGTAACTGAGTTATTGTTAATGGTCAAAGCCTTGGCTGTACCTTTGGTACTGCCTATAGTAGCTACTATGCTTGTTGCCGAATTCGCCGACGGTATATTGAGTATGTATGAGGCCACACTGGTGCTGTTGCTGGTAGGGCACCACAATACATATGCAACGCTGTCGCTGTTTGTGCTGTGCACATATTCTTGGATCATAACATTAGCATTGCCCGATGCCGGTTTGCTATTGAACTTGTAGTTTTTCAATGTGTTTCGAAGTGTATAGGTCCAATACCAAGCGGGTCTTAATGCGCGGCCAGTGGATTTGCTGTTTTTGACCAATCCGCAGGATTCGAATTTGAAAGGACTGTCAGAGTCGCTGTCTACCAGCCAATATAAGTAAGCCCTGTCTACACCTGCGGCCGCATAAGCGAGATAATTGCGCACATTCCACATGGCTTGTACTTGTTCGGCCGTGTAGCTCCCATAAGGCTGTGCCTTCTGGTCGGATGTGGATTGTTGTATGTCGTATCCAAACTCAGTCACCCATACTTGTTTACCAGGGATGTTCTTTTTGCAATAATCAACCACGGCTTTGGTTTTGGCTTCGAGATTGAAAGCTTCTGGACTGACACCTTTGGTGGCTTGAGAGCCTTGACCATTGCCATCGTTACAATAGTTGTGGAAGTTGATGACGTCAGGTACAAACTTTTTGTCAGTTCTATTGCCATCAAACCAATACTTCATAGCTTTAACATAGGCAGAATCTAATGAGATCAATCCCGACATGATAAATTTAAGATTGGGATCGGCGTTTTTAACCCCAAGAGTGCTGCCCAGCTTCTTTTCATGGCCATCATAGTCAGCACTACACATAGCGGCATATTCATATGGAAGGAACAATCCCCTTCGGCCTTTCCAGTTTTTATTGGGTTCGTTCCAGTTTTCAACGCCATCTACATAATCTAGCCCCACCAGTTTAGTGTTGTCTGATTTGAGTTTGATAGTACCCGTAGGTATATTTTTATTAGAGCCATATCGGGCAGCAAACTGATACATATAGTCTGCATGTTCTATATAAGACTGTGGGTTTTCGGTATTTTCACTTGGTTTGGTAGGCTTGTTTTGGGTGCTATCGTTTGTGGTGCTTCCTAAAATCCAAAAAGCGGAACTTTGTAAGGTTGGATATATGGTATTACCCTTGTCCTTGTAGCTTTTGTAGATTTGATCGAAATTCCAACCGCCAGCCCAGCTAGGATTGAAGCCGTATTGGTTTTGTGGATATCCAAGATAACCAGATATGTTCTCGTTGGCTTCGTCCCAACTCCATTCATGAAATTCTCTAAGGTGCTTCACCACTGAGGCATCCGTAGGATTGCTTGTGGCATGTATAATGTTTACACCCATGAACTCATCCATAATTGGATAGTTGGGAGTGTAGCTGAGGTTAGGGGGGGAGAGGGTTTGTTTATTACCGAAAATGACCAATTCGAGAAAGTTGTTACCAGGGTCGTAATTGAGGACACGTAAATAACGGGTTGTTTTGTTGATGGGCTGTTTGTTCCAGGCGTTATAAGACGTGAAATTATCTGTAACTGCTAAAGTCCAATTGTTTTGACTGCCGGTGTAGATTTCAACTTTGCCACTGCCTGAGCCATCGAACAAATACATATTGCCAATGGTAATGTCTTGGCCTAGATCTATAACTGCAGCAATAGGGTAGTAAATCGTGGCGTCCAGATATTCGCCCCAGCGATTCACTGGTACACCTGATGGAGGTTCTGTAGTGCCTGTAATGGCTTGTTCATCAAACATATTGAAAGCGCTGGTCTTTGGGTATGCTTTTTCGTCAATGATCATCGACGGAGTAATTTTCAATTTGACTTGGGAATAAGAAATCGAAAAAAGGAACAACAAGTGGAATGTAAATAGTTTTTTCATAACATACGTGGAATTTATTACAATCAAATATAGGTAAAAAAATGACCTAAATCAACGGAAGGATAATGTTAAATACAAGATTATCAGACGTTAGTTATTCCAGTACAAGATCCCAGTCTTTCCAGACAGGTTCATATCCGTTTTTTTGTAACATCTTAGCTATTTCTTGAGGGCTGCGTTCGTCTGAGATTTCAAATTGTTCTAGGGATTCTGGGGCTTCTGCATAACCACCTGGATTGGTTTTGGATCCAGCTGACATAGAGGTAATTCCTAGTTTGTGAACATTGTCCCTAAACTTCGCGTGCTCTCTGGTAGATAGCGATAGCTCTAGCTCTTGGTTAAAGATTCTATAGGCACAAATGAGTTGGACAAGTTCTCTGTCGCTCATGTTCACAAAAGGCTCTAGAAGATTACCCTGCTTGTCTAAGTAAGGTCTAAGTCTAGGAAAAGAAAGTGAATACTTTGTTTTCCAATAGGTTTTCTCAAGATAATCTAAGTGCAAGGCACAAAAGAAAGAATCGGTACGCCAGTCTTCAAGGCCGATCAAAACGCCAAGCCCTATTTTGTGTACACCGGCTTTTCCTAGCCTGTCTGGTGTTTCAAGTCGGTAGTTAAAGTTTGACTTCTTGCCTTTTGGGTGGTGGGTTTTGTATTTGTCTTGGTGGTAAGTTTCTTGGTATACAAGCACCGAGTGTAGCCCACTAGCCACGAGCCTTTCATATTCATTCTGCTCCAAAGGCTGCACTTCCATGGATATCTGTGCAAAGTGATTTCTGGTCAGCTGAATGGCGTGGTCTATATAATCCACACCGACATATTTAGTGTCTTCGCCTGTAACCAATAGGATATGCTCATAGCCCATGGCCTTAATCACTTTAACTTCGTTAAGGATTTGCGTATCGTTGAGTGTTGTTCGTTTGATAGGGTTGTCGAGGCTAAAACCACAATATGTACATATGTTTTTACATTCGTTAGACAGATACATGGGGATGAAGAGCTGCATGGTATTGCCAAAACGCTGCTTGGTGAGCAGGTTGCTAAGTTTAGCCATTTCTTCAAGATGGGGTTGTGCAGCAGGTGAAATGAGCGCCTTAAAATCCTCCAAGTTCCTTTTGCCTTGCTTCTGAAGTGCGTGCAACACGTCTCTTTCTGTTTTTGAAAGAATAGAGGCCTGTACTTCTGCCCAAGTGTATTTATGAATGATATCTACGAACGTGTTTTCCAATTAAAAGAAGCTATGGTTACTGTTGTACACATTTAATTGTCGAGAAAGGCCGTTAAAGGGCTGCTGGCTTCTGCATGTTTGATAGGTTTGGCCAATTTGGCTTCGAAGGCCATGCGGCCAGCTTGAACAGCAAGTTTGAAAGCTTCAGCCATTTTTACGGGATTTTCGGATACTGCAATTGCTGTATTTACCAATACTGCGTCAGCGCCCATTTCCATAGCTTCAGAGGCGTGTGATGGTGCTCCAATGCCCGCATCTACGATAACTGGAACCTTGCTTTGTTCTATAATGATCTCTAAGAAATCTCTAGTTTTGAGGCCTTTATTGCTCCCAATAGGGGCTCCCAAAGGCATAACAGCAGCCGCGCCTGCATTTTCCAGTAGTTTGCACAATACTGGGTCTGCGTGAATGTAGGGGAGGATGATAAAACCAAGTTTGGCCAATTCCTCAGTAGCTTTCAAGCTTTCGTAGGGGTCTGGAAGCAGATATTTTGGGTCAGGATGTATTTCGAGTTTGAGCCAGTCGGTTTCTAAGGCTTCACGAGCCATTTGAGCTGCAAATACGGCTTCTTTTGCGGTACGGACTCCCGAAGTGTTGGGAAGAAGGTTGAATTGAGGATGTTTTAAATGTTTAAGAATATCGTCGCTATCGTTGTTGATGTCTACGCGCTTGAGTGCAACGGTTACCAATTCAGAACTTGAAGATAAAAGTGCCTCTTCCATCAGTTTTGAGGAGCTGAATTTACCTGTTCCCGTAAATAGTCTTGAACTGAACTCTTTGTTTGCGATCTTTAGCATATTAATGATACCCGTCTCTACTCCCAAATTTAAAAATTGCAAATGAACAGAAACATCTGTTATTTGTAAACGTTTATTTTTGCAAATTTACTCAATAAATGGGAAAAAACTTAAAAACTTCTGAGATTGGTAAGCAGGGAGAAGACCTTGCACAATCCTTTTTGTTGGGTTTGGGTTATGAAGTTCTTGAAAGGAACTACCGCTACCAAAGGTCAGAGATAGATTTGATTGTGAAGAAAGGAGACTTTTTGGTATTTGTAGAGGTAAAGAAGAGGAAGAATTCGGATTTTGGATATCCCGAAGCGGCAGTTACAGAGCGTAAGGCTGGTATGATCCATAAAGCCGCTGTTCATTATATGGAGTCTTTGGCTTGGACCAAACACATCCGGTTCGACATTGTAGCAATCTCAAAAACGGACGTGTTACATTTGGAAGATGCATTTTAAATTATAGTTTCTGAAAGCTTTCTAGGTCGAAGCCTATGGCCTTGATCTTACCCTTTTCTATAATGGGCCTTCGAATCACGGAGGTTTTATCGAGCATGAGTTGTATGGCTGCTGCCTGATTTGTGGGTCTTTCAGACTCTTCAAGCTGTTTCCATGTCAGGCCTTTGCGGTTTACGAGTTCTTCCCATGGGTATTGCTTGAGCCACTCGTCTAGCTTCTCTTTTGTAATTCCTACCTTTTTGTAATCGTGAAATTCAAACACTATCCCGTTTTCTTTGAGCCAAGTCAGGGATTTTTTTACCGTGTCGCAGTTTGGGATTCCATATACCTTGTACATATTTTGGAGTTTGAGATTAAAAATATATTCGTTTGTTTTAACGGGATGTACTCCTTTTCGGTTGCGACTAATTTCAACAAGAAAGTGCTAAACTTAAAAAAAATGATTGCTGTGTATTTTGGTTTGAATTTATTCAATAATTTCTTGAACTCTACCAATTTGGCCATCTTGTAGGCGAACTTTTATGCCTCTGTGGTGTACGGGTGCACTGGTGAGAAGGTCTTTGACAATGCCCTCTGTAAGTGTGCCAGATCGTTGGTCTTTTTTTAGAATTATTTTTACTTTTTGCCCTGCTTTTATATTGGCTCTTACGGTTCCGTTCATTACTCCAATTGAATTTGTTTGTTATTTACAGGCATCTCTCAGGGCTTGCATGTATTGCAAGCCTTTTTGGCGTGCCAGATCTATGTTTCGTTGTGGAATATCTTCATGGTTGGGGTATCGGGCAATGGCTTGCTCAACGCTTTCTTCCCTAAGCAGATGTAGCATAGGGTAGGGTGAGCGATTGGTAAAGTTGGCTGGATCGTTTTCTTCAGAATCTGCAAACTTGTATTCTGGATGGAAGCTGGCTACTTGGTAAATACCCTCATAATCGTGTTGTTCCAACAACGTTTCTGCATAATCTACCAAGTCTAAATATGTTTCGAAATCGTCGTAGCCATTGGGTAATATGATTAACGTGGTTTCAATAGCCTCGTTGGTGTCGAGCTGAGCACAGGCCTGTAGGAGAACTTCTAAACAGATTTCGGTTTCGGTTTTAACAACAACTTCATAGTGTACTTTATTGTGTTTCACTTCTTTTGCAGCAAAAGGGCAAAAGTTAAGGCCTATAACTACGTCATTGATCCATTTTTGAGTTTGTGCTATTATCTTTTCGTTTGATTCCAACGCTATTGAGTTTATGAGATGGGACTTTGTGCTATTGCATGTCTGCAAATTTAGAAAATACTGTTCAATTATGTCTTATTTATAGGATCTGATTTAGCGGACAGCTCATCTTTAAATATGTCGGATAGTAAGTCTATTGGTTGGTGAATTGACTGTTAGGCTCAGTACTTTGGTATGACAACAAAAAAGAAAGGATGTTCGTTTAGAAAACTGTTTTTTAAAAATCATTTTTTATATGAAAAAAAATCTCTCTAAACTTTTCTGGGTCTCTGTAGCCCAATGCTTTGTAAGTACAGCGTTCGCTCAGTGTAATATGCTTATTGACCGTGATACGGTAATGAATGTGCAGGGTACAGATACTAGTATCTATATTCATCAGTATAATTATAACGCTGCGGATAAGCTCACAAGTCTGACTTATTTTTCTAATGGGAGTACCTCTGCTGCTGGGTATGATACCATATATTATAATAAATCGACGGGTTTGGTGGATAGTGTAGTGAGGCTAGCGGAGAACCACTTGCCAACAAATGTGAAACGTGTGCTTATGTATACCGCTTCTGGTCTGATAGCTTCCGTAACTAAAACGGATTTTGACTCTGCAAGCACACTTCGGATACAGCAGACTAAATATTACTACAATTCTTCAGATCAATTGGTGAAGATTGTAGAAATTGACCCCTCTGCGAGTAGTGGCGCTCCAGATTCCCTCACTACTTTTGAAATGTACCAAGGAAATATAGCTACGGCTCAGATATATCTCCAAGGTCAGAGCTTTGGAATTCCTGTGCAATTTGAATATACGCCAGAAGTCTCACATGAATATGCTTTCCTCTCAGATGACTTTTTTGATTATTTGAATCATAACTATGTGATAACGGCATACCCTATAGCTGCTCCAAGTAATAAATTTATGGAGAAGTCCTATACTTTTGATGCAAACGGTTTGCTCAAAACCAGAATGGATGTGTACGGTGATGGTGAAGAAACAGAAACAAGACATAGAGTCTGGAAATGTGGGAATTTTGTTACCAATGTTGTTGATGATCAATTGAACCAGTCGGTTGTAGGCCCTAATCCTAGTACTGAGGGTAAGGTGAACGTGCATCTCGTGGCGGCGTCTAAATTAAGCGTTTATACAAGTACCGGCACTTTGGTGTATGCTCAGGAACATGCTGCTGGTGATGTAATGGTGTCAACCAATATGGTGGACAAAGGCGTTTATATCTTCAAGATCCAAAACGGTATTTCAAATACTATAGAACGAGTACTTATTAAGTAGTCTACTTTTTACAATTCAAATTTGAGGGGCATTCCTACTTAGGGATGCCCTTTTGTTTTGCGGTCATTAAT
>CAMFLX010000241.1 GCA_945957555.1 uncultured Cytophagales bacterium | reverse complement strand
TCCTTTACTGTTGAATTTATGCCTCAAACTAATTGTCTCGTTGGTATTGAGTGCCTTATGTATGGTATCATACACGATCGACTGCAAGCCAGAGGCATTTTTAATAGAATATTTAATAATTAAAGGATTTTGAAAGGCATAATCACTGATGTTCTTAAAATCAACTTCTGAGACCAAGGAATCGCCCTCTTCTTTAAAGATAGTCTTATAGGACACCTTATTTTTATCCAGTACCAAAGTTCCTTCCGGAATCTCATCCCCATAAGTCACCATCCAGCGATCTATAACTACAGGAGTAAACAACCCCGAATCTGACATATATGCCTTTAATCTAATGTTAGCATAGAGACGTGCATCAATACTCGAAATATCCAATTCACTCTGATTCACCCTTGAGAATAAGATCGATTCATTGCCTGAAGCATCAACACCTACTACATCAACACCATAGGTATCACTAGCATTATCGGCATCAACATTCAGATAAAGCTTTCCCCAAGATGTGGATGGCCCAATGGTAGTAGAAGTAATGACTCCATTAGGAACAAACAGATTAAGCGTATAGTCAAATACAAATTTATCGCTTGTATTGGGAGCATCCATAAACTTTTCTTTGACTATCCCATAGCCCTTCCTAAACAATACGCCATACATAAATCGGCTTTGAAGATTATTAAGTTCTGTAGTACCAATAAGATCTGCCAGTTTTTGAAAGTTGGCTTTAAAAGTCTTGCTATAGGTGGAAATGTCAGTGCCTCCCATTGGATTTATAAAAATGTAATCGCCTCTAGGTACACTTTCTATATAGGTAATCAGATCTTCTATGACCCGTGCATGAGAAATAGAATCATTGGCCTTATCAGGTCTGCCAAATAGAAAACGCGACAAAGCAGTCTCATTTGAATACCCAGCACCATAATACCAAATTGGATTTTTGAAATTAGTAACACTGGGTTTGTATACCCTTAATGAATTCTTATCATACACCGTTACAATATAACCTGTTGTAAAATTCCAACCATCCAAGGTAGGTAGAAACGAAGATGAATAAATGGGCTTATTATTAATATAGAACTGGTTACTATCAATAAACTGTTGAGTCATTTCACCAGCAGTTACGTACAAACGAAGGCTGTAGTCAACGAATTCGAAGCTTTTACTCGGAATATTTCTTTTGAGGTTCTTTGACTGTTCATCTTTATCAAATTGATGAAACTTACTTTGATTCCAGCCTGTTTTCCCATTATTGATATAAATAAAGGAGCTATTGACATAAAGTTCGTCTGTAGTGCCCTGTACATTAAACTTAACTCGCCAGAAAAACTCTACACTGTCTTGACTATTTGGAATATTCTGAAATAGATTAATGTCTTCCCAGGTGGGTAAGCTTGTAGCTTTAATGATCTTTGACTGATATGCAACCGAATTAAAGCTAAAGCTCGTATCTACCTCTATCAAGTACTCCTGTTCTTCTCTTAACAAATCCGTAGATTGTGCCACCAAATTCAAAACCTTCTTATTCTGAATACTAAATTCCTTAGGAAAGAGACATGTCATATCGCTAATTGGCAAAAAGCGTACAATTTCTACCTTGTTATTATTTTTGTCTTTCTCTACAAAAAAATTATTCGGGTCTATCGAAATCACTATTTTGTTTTCCCCTGCACTATTGATATCACCTAATGGCACATATACTTCAAACGTATCTACAGAACTTACAAAGTTGGTTAATACGTTTTTAACCAATACAGAAGTACCATTTGGCAGAATCCTGTTCACCGTGATATTGATTTTCTGGTCCTTAGGTACTATACCCAAATTTTTCACTACAAATTTTAACAAAAACGAATCGCTTAGGGCAGTTATGGGCCTGTTGTCCAACGAAACCAACTGTACGTCTTGACTCTCTATAGAAAAATCAACAAATGATTCTTTAAATATTTTCACCATAGGATCTCCCATAAAGGTCATCTGTTGCACATGCCTTACTTCATGCTCCCGATAGTCCATGGTATTATCCACAAACTGATTACAAGTAAGTTGGGCCATTTCACCAAAAGACTTACTTATATTTAAACTATCACTAAACCAGTTGGTATACAATAGACTGTTGAACGTCCTGAAGATCTCCACCAGACCGAAATTGGAATGTGCATAAAACCCAACACTTCCTTTATCGGGCTCGTTGATCCATGTTTCTGAAAAGATAGGCAATGTAGAGCCATTTATTTCTCCATATATGTTACCTGATTCGCAACCATTTAATAATACAATGGGATATTTCCCTTTGTTTTTATAATTGAACGATGGATCATTGACAGCCCCAATCCTTACATCATTTAAATACTGTGAGGAGTGCCCCAATACAGAAACTAAACTCGCCCCATCATCAAGCTGCGTGCTCAAGTCAAATATCTGTACAAATTGATCCACCGATTTGGAATAGGCCTTCACAATAGCGGACATATATGGTTTTTTAGCAATCTCTTCCCATCCTGCGGCTATTCCTTTAAAATATATGGCCTGGGTATTATTTTCACCTCCTGTGAGATGCACTATATTTTTTTTCCAGGGTGTATTGTCATTCAGACTTTCGTGCTCCTTGATTTTCAGCAAATAGTTCTCAACCTGCTGAGGGCTCTTTACCGAAAGTCGGCCAGTGGGTATCCCATTCACATATCGCTTTGCGCCATTTAAGCCCATAGTAAAAGGAATATCGGTCCCTGGGTCACCCCAAGTAGGCACATAGCTGTATTTATAAGGATCCACCACCCCATTGGCATCAAACTTACTGTACCCCTTCCCTATTAATAACAAAGCCTTTGGTGCTTTATTGGGTTCCTGCGACATAAACTCCATGAACTTACGCAAAGCCATTGGTGTATAGTCGCCAAAGGAAAAATAGTTATATAATACCTCGGTATTTACTACCATGGTATCGTACTGGCCGCCAGCAACACTAGCCCTGTATTCTGCATAAGCTCTCACTGGATTTTCATAGAGCTTCGATTTATTCTGCAAATACTCATGTGTGATGATCAAAAACAATTTAGCCTTTGGTACTAATGGATTAAAATTAACCACTCTAAAATTCTTAATTTCTATAGGCTCGGCATTGGAAACCAATATTTCTTCGGCTCCTGTTGTTATATTCAATGACACACGAGTTTCGGCAACTCCTGCTTTGAAAGCCAATTCTTGTATATTACTCGCGTCTGTTACATTCCATACTATATTTGGAGCAATGGGCATGGCAATATCCATAAAGTACCCACTACCTACAGTCCCTTTTACACGAAAAATTTTAACATTCTTTGATACATCCCAGACCAATTGCTGCGGATAGTCCACATGAAGGTAGGCTAAGGAGAAATTGTATGTATTATTGTTCAATTTATATTTAAAATAGAGACTGTCGTTGCTATTTGGTGGAACAGTGGATGGTAAATCATACTCCTGTAGTACAGGAACAACATTGGTAATCACCGAAGAAGATTGAAGATTGGTAATATTTTGAAATTTATTACCGTACAAATGGTCCACATATAAAGCATCTGGCGTATCGTGCGATACAAACTTAGTTGAGACCCTAATACTTTCATTAGCCTGAGCGGCATAATTATTAAGCCTGAGCCCTTCAACTTTAGTAACAAAAGGATAGGTGCCAAAGCCTACAGACTCTCCATACAAAGATGCATACCCCTGCTCATCTGAAAGGTTATTTTTCCCCCTTAAATAGAATTCGTTATAGTCTCTCCATATTCTTTGAGTATGATGACTGATCTTTTTCAATGTATCGCCAAACAAATTGGTATTTACCCTAAGCCATGGTCCCTGCCCCGAAGAGGTTAAAAAGTAAGCTGCAGAATCTGAGTGCAAATTAATTGCGGCATTCATTTGATAACTAGGATCTATGTATAACTCTTTGTCTAGAGCACCATCATTCTTTACTCCGTAAAAAAGGACAAAATCCTCATTGTCGAATATATCGTTTTGGTTGGCATCGTTCACTTTAATGGATACTTGACGACCTCTTCGAAACATCTGCAACTGACTCATTTTCAAACCAAAAACTCCGGACTGACCAATTAAAGTACCAGGTATTTTATAAATTCCAGCCTGTTGAGTATGTACCTTTATATAAGGCTGCCCAACAACAAACCAGCTTGTATTCTGCGCCTTTAAGAATATTCCTCCAAAAACAAAAAGGGTAATTATTACAATGTTTTTCATATTATTTCTTGATATCATTGAAACCAATTTTAAGAGAAAACACATGAGAGTATAATCCTACCGATACGCTGCCTGGATTGATCAATGCATAATCAAAAGCAAATCTTGAGAACTGTACACCGAGCCCCATACTTGGCTGTATGGTATAATACGCCGAACCATCAAAGTCTCTAAGTTTCTGGAAATTGTTCAGCCCTGTTCTTACAAAAAAGACCTTTTTGTAATTGAATTCAATGCCTAATTTCGGATCCATAGACACAACACTAGACTTCACAAGCACATTTCGTTTTCCATCAAATGTAAAATCCATATCTAGGCAAGGCATCAAACCCATGGTTTTAGATTTATTTAAATGATAATACTTCGCAATGCCGACGATCAGCCGCGGCAATGTCAACTCCAGAGTATTTGTAGGCAAGGCGTTTTGCACAGAAGAGTCAATGGTATTGAATTTATCATAGGCCGACTTAAGCATTTCGGAATTGATGCTCCAGAAATTAAAAGTCGAACCCACATCGCGCATGGTTGCTCCTAAAAAGAACTTCTTATACTTCATCTGCATACCTAAGTCGAAACCAAAGCCCCAGGCGGTGGCAAACTGCCCCACCTTCCTGTTGATGATTTTTACAGAACCACCATAGCTCAAGTTATTTCCTGTGCTATCGATTGTATAAGTGCGCACGCCGTACTTGTACATACCCATCACCCTAGCTCCCCCAAACTTCTTGTTTTGCTTGCCAAACGAGATTAAGAATGCATTGTCAGAGGTCGAAAAGAACTTTATCTTGTTATAGTCTATAGGCCCATATACATTTGAATTCCCGTTACCATTATTATCAAACAAAAATCTGGTATCAGGAATATTATCAACACTAAGACGAATATAAGAAAGCGACAACCTTGATGTACTATCTATTGGAATACTACCTGCGATATAATTGTACTGTGCTACACCACCAAAATATTCATTGTGCATGACGCTCACTTCATGCTTTTGGTTAATTTTGGTAAGTCCTGAAGGGTTCCAATAGCCCGAAGTCACATCAGACACAGTGGCCACAGCCGTATTACCCAAAGCTATATTCTTAGCACTGACCCCTATGTTGAGAAAGTCATTGCTATACTTGGGAGCAAAGACACTTTGAGGAAAAACCTCGAGTAAGGTGAGTGTTAAAAATAAGAAAAAACTCCGACTCAGTTTCATTATTGATTTGTAATTTGTTAATTAGGATTGATGTTGACGCAGACTATTATATATATGATAAATACTCAACCTATTTTATTTGTAAACGTTTAAATTCAAAAATATTAACATTTTTTTATATTATTGCATTCACAGATTTTTAATTTTAACAAACGACCAATTGAACGTAAGACTTAGGTTTTTAGGTGGAGCTCAAACAGTAACGGGCTCAAGATACTTGCTAGAAGTAGATGATTTTAAGATTCTCATTGACTGCGGAATGTTCCAAGGTCTCAAAGAGCTCAGGCTCAAAAACTGGTCAGGATTCCCGGTCGATCCCAAAACTATAGATGCCGTAATTCTTACACACGCACACATAGATCATACCGGCTACCTTCCAAAACTATTCAAAGAAGGTTATAGAGGAACTGTATATTGTACCTCCGCCACTAGAGAGCTTACAGAGATCATGCTCCTCGACTCAGCTAAACTGCAAGAAGAAGAAGCCGAGTATGCTTTCAAAAAGGGATACTCAAAGCACGAAAAGCCCTTACCACTCTATACTACAGAAGACGCAAACTTTACATTTTCCTATCTCAGAGGTTATCAGTACAACGAATCCATAGACATACATCCTAAGATCAAAATCAAGTTCCACGATGCTGGACACATATTAGGTTCTGCTATTACGGAAATCTTTGTACAGGGAGATAAAATGAGCAAAAAGATTGTATTTTCTGGAGATATCGGCAAATATAACAAACCTATCCTTAGGAATCCTTCCATAATAAAGGAGGCCGATATATTGCTGATCGAATCTACCTACGGAAACAAGGAAACCCCATCAGTAAAAGAAGCTTATGAGAACTTCGCAGACATCATCAATAAATCGATAGAGCGGAAGGGCTGTTTGTTGATTCCTGCATTTGCGGTAGGTCGTACTCAAACGCTCTTATATTACCTCAAGCAACTCATAGACCAGCGAAAAATCCCAAAAGTACCTGTGTTTATAGATAGTCCTATGGGCATCAGTGTGACGTCATTATTTAAAAGACATAGTAACTTCCATACCATCAATACGAATGGCAGTGAAGACATATTTGACTTTGACGGCCTCCACTACTATCGCAACCAAAGTGAATCGGTAGCGATCAACAACATCAAAAACAGTGCGATCATTATCTCTTCAAGTGGCATGTGCAACGGCGGTCGTATTCTCCATCACTTGTACCACAGGTTACCAAGACCAAACGATACGCTTTTGTTTGTTGGTTACCAATCAGAAGGAACGAGAGGCAGAAAACTACTAGACGGCGACTCTACCAGTAGGATTTTTGGTGAAGAAGTGCAGGTAAAGTGTCATTTAGAACAAGTATCTGGTTTATCTGCCCATGCCGATAGAGCTGAATTGTTCAAATGGCTCGGCAATTTCAAATCTGCTCCTAAAATGACCTTCATCGTTCATGGTGAACCTGAAGTGAGCAAACAGTTCTCCAACTCCATCCAAAACAAACTAGGTTGGAACAGCACCGTACCCAACTATATGGAGGTATTTGAGCTTTTCAAAGGTATCTAAAACAATAAGAGTCATAGAAAACACAAAAGCCCTGAGCAATCGGGGCTTTTGTATTTTGGTGGCTTCGTGCAACATTCATGAGGTTCCGCAAGTCACTCCTCAGTTGTATTAAAAACAAAGGGGTTGCCCTTTTCGGCCCCCCTTTACTTCTCACCGCAAATCAACCCTACATTAATTTGTGATCACTACTTTATTGGTAATAGCCTTACCGTTCACATGAGCCTTGATCATATAGATACCCGATGGTAGATCTGTAATGTGTATGTTTTTATCACCAGCTACATTTACCGTTCTTATCAATTTACCTACCTGATTTACAATTTCTATTTCAGAACCTATCTCAGCTTCAATGGCAAAGTCTCCATTGTTTGGATTTGGGTAGATTTTAAATGACTCATCTACTTGAGAGTAATCGTCCAGACTCGTTATCGTTACATTTGCACAAGCTGAAGTAACCGAACAAGTGTTTTTGGTAACATTAACTTTATAATCGCCATTAGCCGTTACAGTATATGACTGCAAAGTAGCACCTGGAATATTGGTATTGGTTCCACAATTAATCCATTGGTAGCTAGCACCTGTTTCCGCCACAGTGAGTGTTGCACCATTAGCGGTAATCGTTGCTACAGGGTTTGCATTAATAGTCGCTATTACCGTTGCTCCAATTGCCGAAGCACATGAATTAAGC
>CAMFLX010000240.1 GCA_945957555.1 uncultured Cytophagales bacterium | reverse complement strand
GGGTAAAGTAATGCATTTTTTCACCGAAGAGATGCACATGTTTAGGTAGAGTAATGCATATTTTTACCGAAAAGATGCACAAGTTTGGGTAGAGTTTGCATGTTTTAAATGTTTTCAATACCCTGTTTCCTTAAACCTAGGTATTCTGCCACGGTTGGGCCCGAGCCCCGAAGTGGGCGTAATACACGAGCGATGGATGCAGCCCATTGTCTCAAAAATGATATAAATACATGATAAATTTACTAGTTTAGCAAAAAATAGCGCATGTATGACAGGAATGAAGAGCAATGTTAAAATAGGAGAGGGCAAAATCAGTGGTTATATCTCCATCTTTTTAGGCACCTTAACTTTTCTGGGGGTCTTGTGTTTTAAGAATCCTGAGGTGTTCACCACCCCACAGTTTAGGGAAGTATACACTGGAGAATCCATGAAGATCTTGCTCACGTCCGTTATCATCGCGTCCTTTATCTTTGGTCTATTGAGTTTTATACTCAGCAAGCAGAAAAAGTGGGCATTGATTGGCTTGATACTCTGTACCCTTACCGTGCTTGTCGGTGGTTTTAAAGTACAACCTTCATCCGTAGGTGCTGTTCAGTGGCATTTGGGGCTGGACTGGCTGCTCTTAGACTTATTTTTGATGGCCGTTATATTCATCCCTATTGAAATGGTATTTCCTAAAAGGAAGGACCAAAGTACCTTCCACGAAGAGTGGCGGACCGATCTGATGTATTTTGTATTCAGCCATTTGTTCATTCAGTTTTTTGGAGCCATCACCCAACAGCCCGCTAAACTCTTCTTCGGTTGGATGGGGCTCGGTGGGCTTCATGCTTGGGTTCAAAGTCTCCCCTTTGTCATAGAGCTGTTTCTGGCCTTTCTGGTCGCAGATTTATTCCAATACTGGACACATAGGTTTTTCCATAACCACAGCTTTCTGTGGCGTTTCCACTCCATACACCACTCTACTGAAAACATGGATTGGCTGGCAGGTTCTCGTACACACTTTGTAGATATCTTCATTACCCGTTCTATGGCCTTTATTCCGCTGTATGTATTGGGCTTCTCCACGCTTACCTTTAGTGTATATGTGGTGTTTATGGCGATCCATGCAGTACTCATCCATGCCAACACGAGAATTAAATTTGGCTTCTTGAGATATATCTTTGCTACACCACAATACCACCACTGGCACCATTGTAAAGATCCACAATACTATGGCAAGAACTTCGCTACCATTTTCCCTTTTATAGATAAGCTCTTCGGTACTTACTATTTGCCAAAAGATGTATGGCCCGAAGACACAGGCTTGCTTGAAGCCAATTATCCTAAAGGATTTATCAAACAAGCGATCTATCCCTTTACCAAAAGTCCATTTGACAGCAATTTGAATATGGAAGAGTATTCGAAGAGGTGATTTGCTCTTGTAGTGGATATATAAAGTATGTTTGATATTTAGGTTGTTAAGGGAAGAAAGTCATTAGCTTATATTTTATGAAAAAAGTCCTTATCATTGTTCTATGCTCATTATTAGCGAATAATATATCCGCAGATTCTACACCTTTTAAAACAAGAACAAATATTTATATTCAGATTTATGATCAAAATCACGAAATTGTTAGTCAAACTTATGGAAAATCTATCAATATTGTAGTTAGTGAATCCGATACGATAAATTGTTTTACTGAAGGAGGCCCTCATCACTTGAGTATAGACAATGATAAGTTTGATTTCTTTTCTCATGTTCGATTCAGGTCATTTAAGGTGCTTATAAAGCAAGGTAATGAGATATTAGAGTCCGCAGAGATTGAAAAAAAACATGGAAATACTTTGTATAAGTTTTATATAAAGGATAGAAAACTTGAATTAATAAGGACCCTTTTTAATGAAATGAGTTATTATCAATATTTTCTGTCACTATTATTGACTATAAGTATTGAATTGTTTGTTGTAATAGTCTTATATGGACTAAATAAGTCTGATGATTTAAGATTTAATTATTTTATCATGACTTTTATTTTTATCAACATACTTACTCACTTTGTATTGAATTTGATCTATTCACATTTTCCTATTTCAATTGTTTTATTGGAACTTGGAGTTGTATTAATCGAATCCATTTATTTGAAAATTTATCTTAAGAAATCATACGCATTTTCATTTAAAATAAGTGTTGTTGCAAATTTATGTAGTTGGTTGTTTGGAGGAATTATATTATCTATATCAGAATAAATTCAAAACTCGGTTTTTAATACACAAATGGAAACGAATAGCTCCCTAATTCGAATAAGTTATACGCCATGGAACTTAGGTCGGTCTAAGGTTCTGTTAGGGATCAATCATTCTAACAAGCAAGTCTCGTAGGGACGGCCGATATCATAGCCATGGGTTTTAACCCATGGGGCAAAATTGTATTGTATGACAGTAAAGTCCTGCCCTAAACCTCGGACGTCCCTACAAGACTTACCTAGGAAATGAATCACCTTTATCATCCATCCTCATAATGTTAGACGATGGATGATGATTAGGAGAATGTTTCTGTTATTATTAAAGCTACACTATTCTAAAACTAAATGTGAAGTTGTAGTTTCGTTGAGGGTGATGATTGAAAGCACATAGCTGCCTTTGGGCAAATTTTCTAGGGTGATATTGTTGACGTCAGAGTTTAGCTCTCTTTGTAATACTACCTGACCTGTTGCGTTTATAATGCGCAAGGAAGCAGCCTCCTCTGTTTGAATATTCAACATTCCAGAACATGGATTAGGATAAAAATTAAATCCTGATTTAGAATTTGTTTTGTCCAAAAATGTGAGCAGGCAAGTTTCTGACCAATTTGCAGCAAGATCCTTTTTGAAATTTGGATTTGATTCTGCTTTATTGGCATCAATAACACAAATACTTAATAAGTTTGGATTGTCAGTACAGATTAGATATTGTAGTGAATCGTTTTTTCGTAAATCCAAACTATTTAATTTATTAAACGATACGTCAATGTAAGTGGCTTTATTACAGCTGCTGGCATCTATAGAGACAAGGTTGTTTTTTGCACAGATGATATCAAGTAGCTCAGTATTCTTGCTTAGATCTAAAGTACTGAGGAGGTTTTCCGAACATTCTAAGTTCACCAAAGAAGTATTATTGTTGATATACAAGTTATTAATGTGATTTTTATGACAATCCAGCTCTATAAGGTTAATATTGGTATTTAGATTTAGGATACTCAGTTTGTTATTTGAACAATTGAGATTGCGCAAAGCAGTATTTTCAAATAGATTGAGGCTTTCCAGGAGATTTGAAGAACAATCCAAGGTTGTCAATGCTTTGTTATTACTGAGGTCAAGGTTTACGAGCTGATTTTCATAACATTGTAGCGTCGTTAATGAATTGTTTTTACTAAGGTCGAGACTTGTTAATTTGTTGTTTTTGCAACGTAATGATACTAGTGACGAAAAACCCTCTATCCCTGTTAGGTCGGTTATCTGCGCATCTGAGACTTGTAGGTTTGTTATAGAAGCAATATTACTGGTAAGAACCTTTCCGTTTATGCTATCAGTATCAATGCCAAGTTGTATGAGCTTTGTCTCGAATTTCTCATCGGGGATTAGTGTGTATTGGGCAATAGCGTTCATGGAGAAACAAAGCAATATTGCAGTTGATATATGTCTTTGTATGGTGTAACTGAATGATGTCATTTTTTGTGAATTAATGATTAATGAAGTTTTCAAAGTTAAAAAATATGTGATTATATCACAAAATCTCTTATCAGGCTTGTTGAGATGTTCATGTGGTTGTGATTTGACCTAAAGATAATTGCGAGCATTAGCCATGTATTTTCGTGTCCTGATTTTAAGTAAAAGCGATACGGAAATTTAAAATTCAAAACTCCAACGCAATGATATTGTCATCTACTATTTGCACACGCAAGACAATTCAGTGTATTCAGGATATATCCCCAATAGAGAAATATTATCACAGATCCCTTATCCTAAAGGCATTCAATCTATCAAGGAAATAGTCAATTCTTGCGATCCATTTTTCCAGATCTGATTGCCCAAAGTCACTAATTTGGCGAGGTCACCAGGCACCACTTTTGCAAATATGTTACCCGCGTCCAAGCCTTTGCCTTCTCCGTAGTAAATTCCAAAGCAATTGGCTGTTTTGGTTCTTGTGGGTTTGGAGGGGCCAAACACCACTTCTCCTGGCTCTGTAAACACTGATGCATTTTCCTGAATGACATCGAGCGGTGGTACATCATCTATCCAGATCTCCTGGCCAGAAACTCTGGCGTGGTTAAACGTTCTCGTAAAGGGTAAGATCTCTGCAAAAGCTTTGCAGCTTACTGGAGCTTCCTCAAGGTAAAACTCAAATCTAATCTCTTGTTGGTCATAGGTGGTTACTTTAAATCCTTTCATGAGTTCTTATGTTTTTTGATTCCTTTTACAATGGTAACCATTTGTTTTTAATATTCCAATCATGGGTTTATCTCACTTGTTAAGAGGACTTTGTGTTTGGGGCAATTTTCGTAAACAGCTTAAAAAGCACAAAGGCCAGGACCACCAAAGCAAAAAATGCCAAAGCCAAAGACCAATGCTCGTAAGCCATACTGAGCAGGGCCAATAGGGCTATGGCCATGGCTATAATAGGTGTATAAGGATAGAAGGGTACCTTAAAGGGTCTTGATGCCTCTGGTTCCTTCATGCGAAAGACCAATAGCGATGCCATGGAGATGATGTATAAGAGTAAAGCGCCAAAGACCGAAATGGTAATAATAGTGCCCGTAGTGCCTGTGATGAGGATGACAATACCAATACACATGTTGAAAAGCAAGGCGCTATGTGGTGTATGGAACTTTGGGTGGATCTTACCTAAGAATGCTGGAGCATAATGTATCCTGCCCATCTCAAAGGTAGCACGGCCCGCAGAAAGCAGTAGTCCATGAAAGGAGGCAATGAGGCCAAAGGTACCCAGTGCGATCACCGCTGTATAACCCCAACTGGCGGTACCAGCAATCTTTTGTAAAGCTAAGGGAAGTGGCGAGTCGGATGCGGCACCTCTTTCATCAAAAACAATTACTTCCCATCCACCCACACCTATGGAAAAGACAAAAGTAAGGATACACAATACGATCAAGGTAAGTAGGGCCGATCCAAAGCCTCTGGTGATGTCTCTTTGTGGATGAATGGCCTCCTCGGCAACATTAGCCACGCCCTCTATGCCTAAAAAGAACCAGATCGCAAAAGGGAGTGCAGCAAAGGTTCCCATCCAGCCTTTGGGATATGCATTGATTTCTAGGTTCTTGTATTCAAAATGAGGGAGGGTAAGCGCCGCAAATATCAGTAAGCCAGCTAAGGCAATAAGTGTGACTAAAAACTCAAATGAAGCTGCAGCTTTGATGCCATAGATATTGAGCAATGTAAACAGCAAATAGGCAGATATGGCAAAGCTCAGCACAGAAACACTGGGAAATAGTAAGTTAAAATAGGCTCCAATGCCTAAAGCAATAGCAGGAGGGGCAAATACAAACTCTATGACCTGTACGAGACCCGCTATAAATGCCCAATTGTGGCCAAGGCTTCTCTTGGCGTAGTCAAAAGCGCCACCAGCTTTGGGCATGGCACAGGCAAGTTCAGAATAACTGAAACTAAAAGCTACGTACATGATCATGACAAAAAACGTTGCGATGGCCATACCTAAAGTGCCGCTTTCTTGGAGGCCGAGGTTCCAGCCGAAATACATGCCTGAAATCACGTAGCCAACGCCTAGTCCCCAGAGCATGGCGGGTGTCAGTGTTTTTTTGAGTTGCGATGCCATGGCTTAAAGATAGGAACCAAAATGTTTAAATGCAGAGAATGATTGATAGAAATGCGTTAATTGCTGTTATGTGAGACAAAAATCTAGGATGAGAACGCCTGCGAGACCCATAAATGAGACTATGGTCTCCATGAGTGACCAAGACAGCAAAGTTTGTTTGATGTCAAGCTTGAAATACTCCTTGAAGATCCAGAATCCAGCATCGTTGATATGGGAACACATCAAACTGCCAGCGCCTGTGGCAAGTACCATCAGTTCTGGACTGGTGTCTGGTCCCATAAAAGGCAATACCATACCCGCCGAAGCCATGGCTGCCACGGTGGCAGAGCCCAATGCAACCCTAATGATTGCTGCAAGTGCCCAAGCCACAAAGAGTGGGGAATAGTTAAGTGCCTTGAAAAGCGCAGCAATTTCATTGCTTACGCCACTATCCACCAGAATCTGCTTGAAGGCGCCCCCTGCTGCGATGATCAAAAGAATGGTCGCAATGGAGCCGATACTGTCATTGAACATTTGCGTCTTCTGTTCCGAAGAGGCGGGCAGGTGGTTTCTAAAGGTGAATAAGGCCAATAAAATGCTGAGTAACAGAGCAACGGTGGGGTCTCCTAGAAAGAAAACGATTTTGAGTAAAGTGCCTATTTGGCTCTGCGGTACTAAAAACTTAAGCACCGCCGCTATAGTAATCCACAAGATAGGGAATAAGGCTGTAAAAAGACTGTTGAAAAAGCTTGGATAGCTGGACTTCTGTGCAACAAGCTCACTTTCTCCTGCATAAACAATTTGTAGAGACTTGAATTTGCTTATGATATGCCCCCAAACGGGTCCTGCAACAATTACTGTAGGTATGGCGATCAACACTCCATACAATAGGGTAAGTCCTAAGTCTGCTTTGTAAATACCAGCTATGGCCGATGGCCCAGGATGCGGGGGTAAAAAGCCGTGAGTTACAGAAAGTGAGGCCGCCATGGGAATAGCGATGTATAACAAGGGTATTTGTGTACGAGCTGCCACAGAGAAAACAATGGGCAAGAGTATGACAAAGCCAGCAGTATAAAACATGGGCAAGCCTACGATGAAGGCTGTAATGAGCATGGCCCATTGGATGTATTTCAAGCCAAATTTTTGAATAAGACTTTCGCTGATCTGATCAGCGGCGCCACTGCTGGACAAGAGTTTTCCAAACAGGGCACCAAATGCCAAGAGCAGGACGATACCACCTAAAGTAGCTCCAATTCCTTTTTGTATAGAAAGCAATATGGCCTCGTAATCCATACCAAAGCAAAAGCCCATCAGGATGGAAACCATGGTGAGTGCCAAAAAGGGGCTTACCTTCCAGTAAAGCATGAGCACCATTAAAAAAACAAGTCCTGCAACGAGTATCAGTAGCAACATTATGGTTGTTTCAGAATCAAAATAGGCTGTAAAGATTAAAATTATTATGCATTAATTCAAAAGACGATCTGAAATTAAAGAGAATTGAATTGTAAATACTGAGAGAGCGAGCAGGGAACTTGGAATTTAGTTTCTTCTTGTGGCATTTGTTAAATAATTGTCCATTATTTACTTAAGCACTAAAAGGTTTCTTTATATTTCTTATCTTTGATTTGTTATATATTTTACTGTAATATTATAAACTGGAATTAAATTGATCCATAAAATACTCTTCTCGATAGTAAGGTTGGCCTTGCTTGGATTAGGAATCGCCCAAATGAATGCACAAACCACCAGTGCAAGTAATAATTTGCTTGCTCAACCTATTCCTGATAGAACAGTGTCTTTCAGCGTTTCCGACACCGGAGTTTCCAAACCCATTACTTGGGGATTGGATTTGGCTTGGCTCAGTGAAAGCAACATTCGTCGCGGTATAGCTTTTATGGGTGCCGATCGGGTAGATGTGGTGAGATCTTCGTTTACACCAACTGCTTCCTTGGTAAATGTGGTCCTGCCTGCTAC
>CAMFLX010000239.1 GCA_945957555.1 uncultured Cytophagales bacterium | reverse complement strand
CCCAGAAGCAGAACCAATGATCATTGGACGTAATTTCTTGGTGAAAATCAATACAAATATTGGTAACTCGGCGGTATCTTCTTCAATAGAAGAAGAAGTGGAAAAAGCGGTTTGGAGTTGTCGTTGGGGAGGAGATACCCTTATGGATCTTTCTACGGGTAAAAACATTCATGAAACGCGTGAGTGGATCATCCGTAACTGTCCTGTTCCAGTAGGTACAGTACCTATTTACCAAGCGCTTGAAAAAGTAAATGGTAAGGCGGAGGATTTGACATGGGAGTTGTTCCGTGATACACTTATAGAACAAGCTGAGCAAGGTGTGGATTATTTTACCATCCATGCTGGAGTATTGTTGAGATATGTGCCTCTTACAGCCAAAAGAGTTACTGGTATCGTGTCTCGTGGAGGGTCTATCATGGCTAAATGGTGCCTTGCCCATCATAAAGAGAATTTCTTGTATACACATTTTGAAGAAATCTGTGAGATCATGAAGGCCTATGACGTGAGTTTCTCTTTGGGAGATGGACTGCGTCCTGGTTCCATTGCAGATGCAAACGATGCAGCGCAATTTGGCGAGTTGGAAACTCTAGGAGAGCTTACTAAGATTGCATGGAAACATGATATCCAAACCATGATCGAAGGGCCTGGGCACGTACCTATGCACATGATCAAGGAAAACATGGACAAGCAATTGAAGGAATGCCACGAGGCGCCTTTCTATACCTTGGGCCCTTTGACTACCGACATTGCTCCTGGTTATGACCACATTACTTCTGCTATTGGTGCAGCTATGATTGGCTGGTTTGGTACGGCAATGCTTTGTTATGTGACTCCTAAGGAACACTTGGGCTTGCCAAACAAGAAAGATGTGAAAGATGGTGTAATAGCCTACAAGATCGCAGCCCATGCTGCAGATTTGGCAAAAGGACACCCTGGTGCGCAATATAGGGATAATGCTTTGAGTAAGGCACGTTTTGAGTTCCGCTGGGAAGATCAGTTTAACCTGTCGCTGGATCCAGATACTGCGCGAGAGTTTCATGACGAAACTTTGCCAGCAGAAGGAGCTAAGGTGGCGCATTTCTGTTCTATGTGCGGTCCTCACTTCTGTTCTATGAAGATCACTCAGGATGTACGCGATTACGCAGACAAACTAGGTATGGAAGAAGACAAAGCTTTGTTGGAAGGCATGAAAGCCAAGTCGGAGGAATTCAAAATAAAGGGCTCTGAGATTTATCTGTAGTCACAAGATACAAGAGTAAAGATTAAATACGTAGGTTTTAAAAAACAAAAAGGCATCAGTATTGATGCCTTTTTGTTTTTATGGGAATTCTTCTTTGTGGTCTGGAACTTATTGGCCATGCTTTATATGTATAAATTTTCTGAGAGATGCTGGGCATAATCCTCTTTCTCTATGCTGTCAACATTTTTGGCAAAGTAAACGTATGGTTGGATTATATGTATGGCACTTTAAGATATTTTTTAGTTTTTCTATTTGGGGGGATGAGTCATATGGGAGCTGCTCAAGGCGTCTCATTCGAACATATTACCCAGAATGATGGATTACCGAGTCCTACCGTTACGGCAGTATTGAAGGATTCTTATGGGTTTATGTGGTTTGGAACTAGAAGAGGCTTGGTACGCTACGATGGCTATTCTTATACGGTCTTTGATAAGATTCCCTCTGAGACGGGCGCATTGATTTCTAATTTCTTCTTTAGAAAAATAGTACAACTGAATGATACCACTTTGTTGATGGTGCATAACAGCAAGGGGTTTTATGCCTTTAATTTGAATACTGAAAAGTTTACCTTGATCCTCAATACTTCTGCAGGGGTGGGTCAGGACAAGGCAAATTACATCTATTCCTTAGTGGTGGATAAAAGTAGACAAGTTTGGTTGGCAACTGCCTATGGCCTTGAGTGCTACGACCCAAAGAAAAACTCTTTTGTTAATTTTCAATTTACCAATTTTCCAGAAACTACTGTGAGTGATACTGCTCTATCGGTAACTTCGCTAGTGGAGGCCGATGCACGTACGATATGGTTATTTTGTGTTAATGGTTATGTAGCCAAGTTTGATAAAGTTGATAAAACCTTCACCTATACCAAGTATTCTAGTAATCCTTTTACCTCCCAAGTATTAAATCATGGGGGTAAAGTATTACTAGATAAACACAATACTCTATGGATTGGTACAGAGTATGAGGGCATATATACCTATGATACAAAATCCTTTGCGATTGTACATTATTCAAAAGAAAATGGGATGCTGTCCTCAAACGCAATTATGGACTTTTGTGAAAATCATCAAGGTGGTATTTGGGTGGGTACTGATGGGGGAGGTTTATTGCGTTTCAATAGGTCGTCAAACTCATTTGAATGTTTTAGAAACAACCCTCTGGAGCCTACGTCTATTAGCGGCAATGCCATATATGCTGTTAAAGAATGTGATGATGGTAATTTATGGGTAGGAACCTATGCTGCAGGATTGAACATATATAAGAGCAACAAGCAAAAGTTCCAAAAGCTAAGTGATAAAGGTGTATCGGGAAATCGATTGAGCTACAAGTCAGTTCTGGCCTTTGCTGAAGCACCTGATGGTTCGGTGCTTATAGGTACGGATGGGGGAGGACTTAATGTTTTTTATCCTAAAACTAATACATTAATATATTATACAAGTGCAAACTCTGTGCTTCATGCTGATGTCGTAAATACGCTTTATTTCGATCGTAAGGGATACCTATGGGTGGGTAGCTATGGGAAAGGCTTTGCCAGATATACGTTTCATAATGGTTTGCAGCGGAAGTCAAAAATATATTTGGATGGTAAAGGGGTCTGGAAGATTGTACAAGATGGTAATGGGAATATATGGGCAGGTTCTTTAAACCAGATTTATAGCCTTCCCTTGGATCCCAAGGGGGAACCCATGGGAGATCCTATACTGCGACTATCGGCGCCTTTTGGGATTACTAATGATATGATTGTTGATTCTAAAGACCAGGTTTGGGTGGGTACTTCATCTCTAGGCCTTGGCCGGTTTGATAGGCATACTTTTGCCTTCCAGCACATAGAGGCAGATCAACACAAGAAGGGAACTCTGCCTCGAAATAATGTGACCAGTATCTATCAGGATCGAGAAGGACAGTATTGGATCGGAACTGAGTTTGGGGGGCTTGCAAGGCTGATTGACTTTGAGAAAAATAAAGTGGAGGTAATGTCTCAAGTGGATCCTCTCTTTCGTTCTGTAAATGGCATATTGGAAGACAAAAATAAAAACCTTTGGTTGGCTACAGACAATGGCATATTGCAGTTCAAAAACAAAAGGGAATTTGTTCCCTTTACGGTGGAAGATGGGATTCAAAATAAAGAATTCAATGTCGCTGCAGTACTGAGTTTGAAAACAGGTACTTTGCTGATGGGTGGCCCAGAAGGCTTTAATTATTTTCAACCTGAGGGTATTCAGTACAATACAGCGGTGCCTCCCGTTTTTATTACCGATATTAAGTTATTTAATAAATCTTTAGAACCTGGGGGAAGTGTACAGGGCAAGGTCTATTTGTCAAAACCAGCTTATTTGAGTGAAGAGATTACACTTCCTTATTCTGATAACGTGTTTTCCATAGGTTTTGCTGCATTAGACTTTAAATCGCCAGAACAAAATAAGTATAAATATCAACTGGAAGGCTTTGATCAGAAATGGTTTACTACCGATGCGAGAAACCGATATGCCACCTATACCAATTTACCACCAGGCGACTATACCTTTCATGTGATGGGTGCCAATAACGATGGCTTCTGGAATCCCAAAGCTGCGCAACTGATTATCCATATATTGCCTCCTTGGTGGATGACCCTTTTGTTTAGAGCCTTGATGCTTGCGTTGGGTTTATCTATGATGCTCTCTATTTATTTTTGGCGTGTCTATGCCATAAAGAAAAAGAACGCTGAACTTAAAATATTGGTAGATGTTAAAACGGCTGAGCTTAAAAACATCAACGAGACTTTGGTAGAAACCAATGACATGATGCTCATCGCCAATGAAAATCTGGAGGCTCAAAATCTGGAAGTGATCCGTAAGTCGGATCGAATCATAGAGCAGCAAAGCGAAATTGTAGCGCAGAATGTGGAGCTGAATAAACTTAACGATACTAAGGATAAATTCTTCTCGATCATAGCCCACGATCTTAAAAACCCTGTCACCGTTTTGCATGCGTTATCAGATCTGCTGGTACAAAACTATAATTCATATTCCGATCAAGAGAAAGAAAAGTATCTACAATCTATATTGCAGTCGTCTTTACATCTAAAAAAGCTTACCGTAGACCTCTTAGATTGGGCGGCTAGCCAAACAAGGCACTATGCGATCGATAAAGTAGCATTGAATTTGAATCACTTGGTTCATAAAACCTTCGAGGTATTGTCTGCACAGGCGAAACAAAAAAATATACTATTGTGTAATCATACCCATAACTCTCATATAGTATGGGCTGATGAGCGAATGCTAGCTACTGTGATTAGAAATCTGGTCAGTAATAGTATTAAATATTCTGCCCAAGGTACGGTAGTGAATGTGTCTAGTAGTTTAATAGCGGCGGATGCGTTGAAAATCACAGTAGAAGATAGTGGTGTAGGAATGGAAGAGCAACAACTTAATGAGCTGTTTCGTCTTGACAAGATCAGTTCTACGCTTGGTACTCAAAACGAAGGAGGTATTGGGCTGGGTTTGGTAATCTGTAAAGATTTTGTACTACAGAATGATGGGCACATAGAGGCAGAAAGCAAGATTGCAGAGGGAACCAAAGTGCACATATTCCTTTCTGGATATGTATCGGAACAAGCGGATCATACTGATAGTGCAAGAGCTGATGAAAAAGAAGGTGTGGTGGAGTTTGCTTTGCCTTTGATCAATGAAGAGAGAGCGATACCCTCATTCAGGAACCGAAAAGTATTGGTAATAGATGATGATACTGTGATGCGGAAAACGATAAGCGGCTATTTGGCGGAACATTTTGAAGTCTATGAAGCGGAAAATGGGGAGCGGGGCTTGGATTTGGCGCAAACGGTATTTCCAGAGGTGGTGATCTGTGATTTGAATATGCCTGTGATGAATGGCTTTGAGTTTTGTCACCAACTGAAGAACGACACCGCCACGAGTCACATTGCATGTATTGTACTTACAGGGCAGACAGAGCGGGATGTGGAGAAACGTGCCATAGAAGCAGGGGCCGATGAGTTTTTGACCAAACCATACGATGCATATATATTAATTAAGCGTGTGACCAATATTTTGCAGTTTAAGGACCAAATGCGGAAGCAGTTCAGTAAGGAACAGGATTATAACCTAAAAACTTTAGCAAAAGATAAGACTACACAAGAGTTTTTGGACAAGTGTGTTTCTTATATTGAGTTGCATATCTCTGATAATAACCTACATGCCGACGACCTTTGTATGGAATTGGGCCTCAGTAAGACATTGTTGTATGAGAAAATCAAAAACATTACAGGCCTCACCGTAAATGAGTTTATCAAAGTGATTCGACTGAAGCGTAGTGTGGAATACCTGAAAGAGGGGAAACTTAATGTATCGCAAATAGCTATTGAAGTCGGCTTTAACAGCTTGTCCTATTTCACACGAAGCTTTATAAAACAATATGGTAAATCTCCTTCGGAATATTTAAAAGTATAGAGATTAGAGCAAAAACAATAGATACAAGATAATAGACACAAGACACAAGACACAAGACACAAGATATAAGACCTACCAACAAGACGAACCCAGTGAATTTTATTTCTGATACCTCTCCGATCCTTTACCCTGCACAGGTATAGTCTATTTTGAACAGTTTTCTGCCTTTATTATTGGTCCTGAAACAGAGTTAAAACATTCTGAAAGGGAGTGAAAATCCTTGAAATGGAAGTTTCGTTCATTTGCATAAAAGATTATTGCAATCAATAGACTAGCGACTCGGGATACTTGAAAGCAATAATTGATTTTAAAATTAAACATTCAAAACAATTATTAAAATGACAAAATTCAACAACACATTATTAGCCTCAAGATATTCGAGGCTTCGTCTATTGGTAGTTTATTTATGTTTCGGACTTGCTTCTTCTTTGGCACAAATGACATTTGTGCATCCAGGAGCGATGAACAGTAAGGCAGATCTGGATTATGTAAAAGCCAAAATAGCGGCTGGTGAGCAACCTTGGACAACTAAGTTTAACCAAGTGAAAGCAATAGCTACCACTTATACAAGGACCACTTCTCCTCAAGATGGTGCAGAAAACGATCAAAAGGCAGATGGTCGATTGGCTTATGCAAATGCACTAGCTTGGTACTATACAGGTAACGAGGCTTACGCAAAAAATGCGATAGCTGTATTGAATGTATGGGGCAAAACATTTAATGGCTACGCACTTCCTCCTGTAGGCCAAGGTAATCAGTCTTTGTTAAATGCTGGTTGGATTGGTGCGTTATTGGGCCCAGCAGCAGAAATCATGAGAGGATATTCTGGCTGGGCAGCTGCAGATATGGACGTAGTGAAAAACATGTTTAAAACCAAGTTTTACCCTGCTTTGAATCAGATGAGTCCCTGGAATGGAAATGTGGATTTAACACAAATTGATGCAATGATGAATATTGCGGTATTTTGTGAGGACGAAACTGAGTTTAAGCTAGGGATACAAAGGCTAAAGTTAAGGAATCCAGCTTATTTCTATTTGACTACCGATCCAGCAAGTGCCCTAAACTATGGTGGGAGCAGCCAAGGTGCTTGGTCAAGTCCTACTTCTTGGGTCAATGGATTGACTCAAGAGACTTGCCGCGACAACAACCATCATGCACAATATGCCTTGGCATCGGCACTACATGCTGCAGAAGTGGCCTGGAACCAGGGTGTGGATGTTTACACTGAGAATACAGAACGTTATACTGCTGCATTGGAGTTGATGGCTACACAAATACTAACAGGAAAAATGGGTACGTGTACTAATAATACAACTACGACGGATCTTTTTGATACTTGGGAAGTTGGTTATAATCACTATCATAATAGAAAAGGGATCTCACTTCCTAATACTCTATCTCTATTGACAACTAAAGTGAGAGCAAATTCGCAGTCTGATTGGAATATTTTTTATGAAACTTTAACGCATAATTTGGATGGCAATATGACCACTTCTTTAGAAGAATCTGAAGTGATGGATTCTGAACTTAGTTGTTATCCTAATCCATTTTCGGAGCGCATCAATTTCAAGGCTAATGGAGTTTATTGCTTATATACTTTATCAGGAATGGAGATTGAGAAAGGAAACTGTGTAGGAGACTGTTCCGTTGGTGCGAATCTAGATAAAGGGGTTTATGTGTTGGAAGTTCAACATGGAGGTCGTAGGGATCATATAAAAGTTGTAAAGCAATAAATTGTCATTCTTTAAGGGTTAGAAAAGGGCACACATCACAATCACATATGTTGTGCCCCTTTTTTGAGAATTGATTTAGACTAAAGGTTATATAAATAAGATAGAATTATTGCACTTACCATATCCTTGTTTGGTAAATACAAAATGAGGAATCCAAGATTTAATAAACCCAGTAGCTTATTTATCATAGGTGATTGTAATCAAAATTTGATGCATTTCACTTTTACAAAAGCCCTTTGATTAATTCAAGGGCTTTTGTTGTTTTTGCTATTCAATCCTTTGGAGGATTTTGATGGGGAGCATTACCTCAATTACAACACAAAAGGGGCATCAATTGTGATGCCCCTTTTGTTTATGTG
>CAMFLX010000238.1 GCA_945957555.1 uncultured Cytophagales bacterium | reverse complement strand
CTACACTTATGCGATCGTCGGCAGCGTCAGATGTGTATAAGAGACAGCTACAAAGTCTAATGCTTAATCTGGGTTAATCTGAATTTAGAATAGTGTAAAATACTGTCGATCATCATGGATATGCGATGGTTGAGATCATCTTGCTTATATATGAGATCAAATTGAAAATGTTTGATTTCAAATAGGAGGTATTTGAGTTCAAACAAGATTGCTATGAGTTTAAATCAAGGAAGTTTGAAATCAAATAGACTGTATATGATATCTATTTGGTCATGTTTGATCTCAAATAGAGGTGGTTTGATGATAAATTAAATGGATATGAAATCAAATGGATTCTATTTGAATTCAAACAAGGCATGTATGAAGTCAAATTTAGGAAATTAATGTAAATACCATAAAGACCCATCATTGTATTCCAATATACTATGTAACTCTGATTTTTTTATTTGGCTACATTTGCAAAACCAAGATAATCCCATAAATTTGACTAAGGTAAACAGTGGTCAGTTTACAGTACACTGTGAACACTGGAGACTCAATACTGTAAACTGTTAACCTAAACTGATAACTCACCAATGGACATAGAACTTAAAAGGCAAGGCCTTTCTAATGAGAACATTGCTGCTGCAACGGGTCTTTCTTTGGAGGAGGTTAAGGGGGTAGGGGGATAATTTGAATAAATAACTAATAACTAAAATATATGAACAATAACTTATTAAGACTAGACTTGCTTACAAAGGAAGAGCTACTGCCGATAGTAAAAGAAATAATAAATAAAACATTTAACCTTAACCTTAATTCTATATCTAATAATAGGGAGGATATGTTCCCTGACTTGGTCCAAGATTTTGATAGCAAAAACGCCTCTATTATATGTGATGTATATGATGGTAGTTATACTAATGAAGATCTTTATCATATGGTTGGAAATAGATTGCCAATGTTTAAGGAGCATTTCCCCATTCGCAGCTATTTAATAGTTGTTTTAAGCAATATTGATCAATTTGTTTTAGACAAGATTAAGAATTTCCAAGAGGAATATGGCATAAATATAAGTACTTATGATCTTCAAAGAATGCAGGAATTGATATTGAAATTCCCGCACTTAGTAGAAAAAGTACGGATAATTTTAGGGAATAATATTGAAAGCCTCTTCGATTCTGATGATCCCTTACCCTACTTAGCAGATCAAATATGGAAAAGTGTAGGAGATAAATATGAAAACTTTATAAATGGAGGTTTTTGGGAAATCGAACCGTCAGCCTACTTCAATGAGTATTTAATAAATACAAATGTTAATGATTTGATTTTTCTCAAATCAAATAAAGACGAAAATGTTGTGATTTCGGCCGTGGGCAAAGTTCTTAACAATCCGCGAGATGGTATAAAACTAGAAGTCAACTGGATAATTAAAAATTTAAACATTTCAATTCATGGCAATGATCAATATAAATCTCCATATGCTAAACTTAAAATTTCTGATGAGAAAATTATATTGGAGAAAATTGAAATTGATAATTTAAAACGTCTAAAAAATCAAAATCCTCAAATTGCTATAATTGACCCTGATACTCATAATGGCCCAGATCATTTAGATATTGAAAAGGATGTGTCTGCTTTTGCAAGAATCATTTCATCCAAAAAACTAAAACCACCTCTTGCTATAGCTCTTTTCGGAGAATGGGGTTCTGGTAAAAGTTTTTTCATGGAAAAGCTTATTTCCAAAATTAATGCATTCACAAATCCTAAATCAGAAGAACAAAGGAATATCTATTGTGAGGGCATAGTTCAAATTCGTTTTAATGCTTGGTCCTATATGGATGCTAATCTATGGGCTAGTTTGGTATCTAATATATATGAAAAACTAGATGAATATATTTCAAAACAAACTAAGGGGGATTCCGCAAAAGAAAAAGTTAAATCAATATTGAATCAAGAACTTTCTGTTGTAAATGAAGAAAGAGAAAAAGCTATTGAAGCCCAAAAACAGTTAATTGCTACTGAAAAGAACCTATGTCTCGAAAAAGAGAATCTTGAGAAAGAAAAGGATAAACTTCTAAGTGAAACCTTCAAAAAAGAAATTGATAAGGCCTATCTCGATATTAATAAAAAACTAAATTTTGATAATACTCTAAAAAAGCAGCTTAAACTGTATGGGATAGATGAAGCCAGACTTAATGAATTAGCTAAATTATCTCCTGACCATGTGATACAGGAGATTAAATCTTGGTATTATTTTATTAAGAACTTGTTACATTTCAATTGGTGGCAAATTGTTATCATAGTAGTTTGTGCGGTACTATTGATCGTTGTAAATTGTAATATACCACTGGTTAATCATTTGGTCTCAGGTCATATCACAAGAGCAATTATTTCTTTTTTTTCAATTGCAGGACCCGTTTTTGTCAAATTTTTCAATTCAGCTAAAGTCTATATTGACTCCTATGAGAAGGTGAAAAGGTACAAGGATGAATTAGATAATAAACTCAAGGAGATTAGCATGAGTCATGCACTTCAAATCAAAGTTATTGAGGATAAACTTAGTGAAAATAATGATAAACTAGTCCAAAAAGTAACGGAAATCCACAAATTGGATCGTGAAATCCAAACCATATCCCATAATTTACAATATTCTGTTACCCAAAAGGCTTTTCTTGATTTCATTAAGACCAAAAGCTCAGATGAGAAATACGATAAAGCTCTGAGTATAATTTCAACGATCAGAAAGGATTTTGAAACATTAAGCGAATTGTTCCATGAATATAACATTCCACCCAATTTAAGTGATGAAGAAAGAGAAGTGGTTAAGAACAAAAAAGCAATGATTGATAGTTTTAAGGATCAATTTAAAAGGCCTTTGGACAGAATAGTATTATACGTAGATGACCTTGATCGTTGTTCAGAAGAAAGAGTTATTGAAGTACTTGAGGCTGTGAATCTTTTAATGGCTTATCCTTTATTTGTAGTAGTGGTTGGAGTAGATAAAAGATGGGTGAAAAATGCTTTATATAAAAAATACGAATTACACTTTTTGAAAAGCTTAAAAGAAGATACCTCTAAATATGAAATGATTTTACCAGAGGATTATTTGGAGAAAATATTTCAGATTCCTTTCCAACTACAAAATGCTTCAGATGAAGAGGTGAAAAGCATGATCAGAAAACAACTGGAACCTCATTTGGAAAGTGATTTTGATTCGGATGATTTTGATCTCGAAGATTTCGGTGGTGGTTCCGAAGGGTTTCCAGAGGGAAAGGGCACGATTGACCCTAAAGAAAATAGAGGTTTTCGAACTGTTGATCCTTTAGACAATATAGAATATTTGAGTATCTCAGAAGAACATGTTAAGTTGATGGAGTGTTTCTCGGGGCTTATTGGTGCAAACCCTAGAGCGATCAAAAGATTCATTAATCTATATCAGATCATATCAGCTCATGATGATTTTAGAGCACTAGCTAACAAACAGGAGGAGAGCCATGCAATTGTAATGTTGTTTTTGGCAATTTTTAATGGAAGGTATAAGGATCGATCGGAGAATATCATTAAACCCGAATTTGGAGGGTTACTCAAAGATTTTTTGGATAGTAAAAACCATGAGTGCTTTAGCTCATTAGTAAAAATTTTTAAGACAAATAATCAATTTGAGAAATATTTGAATTTAGAGATGAGTACCTGTAAAGAACATTGGGACTTAGTGAGAAGGTTTACGTTTGTGAGTGTGTCTGAAAAGATTGAAGAGTAAGTCAAATTTAAGATATAGTTTTTGTTAATTTAAAGCAAACTACTCATTGGACTAGTAAATTGTGACATGTGGTTGGGAACAAGTTCTCCATTAACTATCGTCTGTGAATGTTTAGGTATAAATGATATAGTGATGAAGAAATACTTAGTACATAATCAGACTAAAACGGTAAAACGGTATAGGGATGGGAGGATAATTTTTTTTAGTTATGACGATTTTCTAAATAAAATTGTAAAAGGGAACTGCTGTTTTATTTGTGGTGTAGAATCAAGTTTAAAAGCTTTTAATAATGAGCATGTTATACCAAACTGGATCTTGAAATATTATGGAACACAAGACTCTTTTATGATACTTCCAAATGATACAACAATAAAAAACTCAATTTATAAAGTACCATGTTGTTGTGAATGTAATAATGAATTAGGAAAAATATTAGAGATACCAATGAGTAATTTGTTGAGAAAAACTTACGAAGAGGTATGTTGTGAATTAGATAAAGATAATTCGCTTTATCACAAGATTTTCCATTGGGCATGTTTATTAGTTTTTAAAACGCATCTTAAAGATTCATTTTTATCTAAAAATAGGGACAAAAGATCTGATAGTGGAACAATCGGTGATGATTATTGTTGGCATCAATTATTTCGAATACATAACATTGTTAGGCATCATCATACAAATGCTATCGTAGAGCCAAATGTATTTGGTACGGTAATAGTTCTTGAGGCATTAATTGAAACAAAAAATGAGGATTTTGGCTATTTAGATAATTTGAATAGTGAAACAGTGTTAATCAAAGTTGGGAAAATTGTAGTGATTTGTGTTTTGAATGATAGTAAAGCATGTTTGTCATGTTATCAAACTTTTTTGAGTAATATCACGGGTTCTTTAGCTTCAATTCAAATTAGGGAGCTTTTTGCCAGAATTAGATATGTAAATGAAAATTTAAAAAATAGACCAGATTTCTATTTTATGTTTAGAAATGGGCAATTTAGAATAGGTGCTAAGAGGCCTGATAAAATTGAACTATTAAAAGGGGCACACGAAAAAGTTTCTCTTGGTAAATTGATGCGATACTATATTGAACCTTTAATTTCTAATAGTTTAATTGGTAAAGATGAAATCGTTTTAGGCTTAGAGAAAGAAAATATTCAATGTATTTTTGATGAACAATGTAAATTCAAACAGCAAGAAAGTTATAATGAAATTAATAACTTTCCTGTCTCCCAACTGTCCGTAGACTTCCCGTAGGGGCGACTCCGAACTAAAAGATAATGTAGGGTTTCCAACCCGGATGTTTTGCGGAGGTGAATGTGTTGAGGTTTGAGCCTAATGGGGTATTTGGTTTTTAAATGAATAAATCTTAAAATTGATAAAAGAATACATCAATGACTTTGCCTGAGTGCATCAATATGAAACTTTAGAAAATTCTGAGAATCATTATGAAATAGAGGCCCTGAACATGGTGGAAGTGATATATTTACAGTTTTGCGCTCCGAAATCCGTCATTGCGCCATGCGCCAAACATTAGGAGTAATTTTAAATAAGAAAAACAAATTCCATGCTGCTAAGAAAAGAATCTGAAGACAAAATTTTCGATCATATTGTTGCGGTAAAAATTGAGCCCATTCTAAAGAATGAGAAATTCAAGTACCTGCGTTCCAAAAACCGCTTCGAAAGGGGTGATAAGGAGTTTATTGAAGTGATTTCAATTTCAAAAGGTTCGTTGACGTTTTCCGATAAGGAGGAACAACTCTATTTTAGTTTGCATTTGCAGTTCAGGATAGAACATAAACTGTATGAAAAGTGGTTTGAACAGGAGTTTAACAAGAAAGCCTCGCTCGCACACCAAGTGAAATCGTTTTCAGTTTATGCTCCAATTGATTTAAATTTTTTATCAGAAGAGGATTTTTATGAACCAAGCAAAGCAGTCGCTTTCAAACGTTATATTTCGGCATCCCTTTCAAAACATAGAACCCAACCAGAATATGTATCACTAGATGCTGTATTGTCAAATCTCCCAAACTATTTGTTGGAGATGAGCGATCTTTGTGATTATAGAAAATTATTTGCGGCAAGACCTTATCCTTTACAGGCATCTTATGTATATTTATTATTGTACTACAAAGACATTGATATAGCAACAGATATATTCCAAAAAAACTTTGACAAGTTAGTTGAAATTTATAACAAAGCTGTAGTCGAAAACTCCAATCAAATAAGCCATTATGTTGATTACTTAAAGGAATACAAGGTAATTGGCGAACGCTTTCTAAATATTAAGTTCCAATTACCTACACAAATAGGGTTTCAATCCATATGCTCAGATAGAAAATTAGATTTAAGCCCAATAGGTCTAAACTATATAGAACGTTTTACGCTAGACAAACCTTTTCGGAAAATCATCTCATATGCTGTCAACCCCAGTAGTGGGCAAGTAATCGTTGGGCACCAAGGTCAAGTGTTTACTATTTGGTCATCTGAGGGTATTTTGTTGCTTCAAGTTGACATGGTTTATCCAAATGGCTACGATGAGTTGCGTGAATTTAAAGTAGGGTATTTGTCTGATTTGCAATCGTTTTACGCAAATAATTATATAATCACTGCGGAATTAGAAGTACATACTTTGGACATCCCATTAAAAAAAGAAAAGAAAGACAAGTATCAGATTAATCCAAGGTTGGATGTTCCAATAGCATATTGCAAGGAAGCCTCTTGTTATATCATGTTATTTAGCCATTTAAGTAAAAATTTTACATTTTTTTATGATACAAACTTTAATCTAATTAATGAATTTGAAATCAAGTATAGGCCGTTAGATATTTTACCAAACCGTAAGTTGATTGCTACTTTCGAATACATGAAAAGAATTGTACTATATGACTTTTCGGGCAAAACAATTGTAGAACTTGAAAGTAGTAACGCCAATATAGGACATGGTGACTATAACTATCATGACATTTCAAAGAATGAAAACTATCTGTTCTCATTCTTTTACAACGTAAAATCAACACTATTTTCTTTGGATGATTTCAGTAAAAAAACGCTTTGGGGACACACTACATTCGTAAAGGATTATAAAGAACTATATTACAACGATATTCATCACAATTTTGGAATTAACCATTCGAGAATATCACCAGACGAAAAGTATATAGTTGCTGGAGCTGAGCATGGGAAATACGTGGCTTGGAAACTGCCATCAGCTGAACGGATTGAACTTATACCAAATGAAGAGTTTCTTAAAAAACTTCCGGATGCGCTGATATATGAAATCGGAAATAATATCTATTTAAAAAATAGAGGGAATGGCATACGTGACATCCAATTTTATGGGGATGGAAATTATTTTACCACATTAATCAACAACGATATTTTAATTTGGGACAAAAACTTTGTTCAACTTTCCACAATAGATAATGTAGGCAAAATTGTTCCTTTTACGGACAAGTATGTACTTGTTCATAATGGAGATGCTTTAACTTTGTTTGAGAATAAAAAGTAAAAAGTACTACTCTCGCTACCAACTAACCATAGACTTCTCGAAGGGGCGTCTACGGACTGGTCAATGACTGTAGAGACCACGCTGTTCGTTTTCTTCCGCAGGGTGAAACCGAACCTAAAGAAGGCCCTGAAAATGGTGGGAGTAGCATGACTTAACATATTAGGCACAATTACCGAAATGGAAAAAGAAAAAATAATAGACATAAAAATGTATGTCCCTGATGAGGCATCAACAGGCACATATGAAGTGATACAAGTTTCAGAAAACACGTACAAATTGACCAACAATGACCCTTTCAGTGAAATATTGACTTATGGAACTATTATTGAAGTTCTTCCAGAAAAAAAAGATGGAGACACATATATATTTAAGCGGGTTCATGCAGAATCGGAATATATTCTTGAAGTTATTGGTTTACCTTTTTCCTTGAATGAAACCGAAATGAGAGTCGTTGGGCAAATGATTATCGATGAAGAAGGATATTGGGAAGTTATTTTTGGAGGAATGGTATATGTTAATTTACCCAAAACCTCAA
>CAMFLX010000237.1 GCA_945957555.1 uncultured Cytophagales bacterium | reverse complement strand
TTATCCCGAATTCAGGTTAATTAATAAAGCTCCGTGCTCTGCCTAATACTTTTTATGTATCCTGAAGTCTAGTTCTGGTTTCTTTCGTTGGGCCTTGATTTGGCCCCAATTTCAGTTGGGTTAAATTCATGAAACTAGATTATTGAATCTACACCTATTCCAAATCTTGAAGGGTCGTTTCCCAATGTGAAGAATATATATGTGGCGCATTTTGAGCGTTTAGTACTTTTTTGAGTTTTAAATTTTATTCATGTTTTCATTTGATTATATTAAACCCCAAAAAATCAATAGAAATTTATTGCGACCCACAATTACTTCATTTAAATTTTTACACAAATTTCGACTACAAAATCCTCATTATATTGCAGTTATGGGTCTCATAATAATGTCTATTGAGTTTTTCGGGTTTAACTTGAGGCATAAGCCTTGAAAAGTTAAACTCTAGAATTGATCTTTATCAAATGATTTTGCCAATATATCCCAATCATGACAGCCGCTGTTATGTGGCTTAGGCTTCTGTCCTTCATTTACATTTGATCGTTTTGCTATAGATGAAATCGATTTATACATAGCAAATATCAGTTTGATCAATAATCGAATAAGTTTCATTTTTGTATGGCACGGTGGTTTAGGCTAGGTTCCTAAGCACACTGTGTTAGTAAGTCAAAGTATTAAAGCGTAACTCAAATATCAAAAACATGGAACACACATCCGGAGATATTAGCAAATGTCCGTTTCACAACGGCACCCTGAAAAAAGAAGGCACTGGGCTTTCAGGTACCAAAAATCAAGATTGGTGGCCCAATCGTCTGAGGTTGGACATCCTTCGCCAAAATTCCTCACTATCCGATCCTATGGATGAGGGTTTTGACTATGCAGAAGCCTTTAAAAGTCTCGATTATGATGGCTTGAAGGCCGATCTACTTCATTTGATGACCGATTCACAAGATTGGTGGCCTGCTGATTTTGGACATTATGGCCCATTCTTTATCCGTATGGCATGGCACAGTGCAGGCACCTACCGTACTGGTGATGGCAGGGGAGGGGCAGGGGCTGGACAACAGCGCTTTGCACCGCTGAACTCATGGCCAGACAATGGCAACCTAGACAAAGCACGTCGTTTGCTATTGCCGATCAAACTCAAATATGGCAACAAGATCTCTTGGGCAGACCTTATGATATTGGCAGGCAATGTGGCCTTGGAATCCATGGGTTTCAAGACCTTTGGTTTTGCTGGAGGCCGTGCTGATGTATGGGAGCCAGAAGAAGATGTATATTGGGGAACGGAGCGTAAGTGGTTGGACGACCAACGTTATACAGGGGGACGAGATTTGGAGAATCCCTTGGCTGCAGTACAGATGGGCTTGATCTATGTAAAACCTGAAGGACCAAATGGCAATCCTGATCCTTTGGCCGCTGCCAAAGATATACGGGATACCTTTGCCAGGATGGCCATGGACGATGAGGAGACGGTAGCCTTGATCGCGGGAGGCCATACCTTTGGTAAGGCGCACGGCGCAGGTGATGCAGCTTTGGTAGGCCCTGAGCCTGAAGCGGAAAGTATAGAAAAGCAAGGTTTTGGTTGGATCAGTTCCCATGGCTCTGGCAAGGGTAGCGATGCGATCACCAGTGGTTTGGAAGTAACATGGACTCAAACACCTACCCAGTGGAGCGATTACTTCTTTAAAAATCTATTTGAATATGAATGGGAACTCAGTAAAAGTCCTGCGGGGGCGCATCAATGGGTAGCTAAAAATGCAGAAAAGTCTATTCCTGACGCTTTTGACAAAAGCAAGAAACATGTGCCCACCATGCTTACTACAGATTTATCTTTAAGATTCGATCCTGCCTATGAGAAAATCTCCCGTAAGTTTTATGAGCAACCAGCGCTGTTTGCAGATGCCTTTGCCAGGGCTTGGTTTAAGTTGACGCATAGGGACATGGGGCCCAAGGCTAGGTACTTGGGTAAAGAGGTACCAAAAGAAGAATTGATTTGGCAAGATCCTGTTCCTGCCTTGGATCATCCATTGATAGATGAGGCCGATATCGCCCTCTTGAAAGAAAAGATATTGAACTCGGGCCTCAGCGTTTCCGCTTTGGTGTCTACAGCTTGGGCATCCGCATCCACCTTTAGAGGTTCAGACAAAAGAGGGGGTGCCAATGGGGGGCGTATTCGTCTCGCACCTCAGAAATTTTGGGCTGTTAATAATCCACCACAGCTGCAAAAAGTGATAGCAGTGCTAGAGAAGGTTCAAGGAGAATTTAATGCCAGCCAAAGTCAAGGCACGAAAGTGTCATTTGCTGACCTAGTAGTTCTTGCGGGAGTAGCAGGTATTGAAAAAGCAGCCAAAGCAGCAGGAAACCCAATAGCTGTACCCTTCAAGCCGGGCCGTACCGATGCAAATGAGACACAAACAGATGTGGCCTCATTTGCAGTCTTGGAGCCTCAAGCAGATGGCTTCCGTAATTATTTGAAAAGGAAGTTTACCGTAAGTACCGAAGAGCTCTTGATCGATAAGGCACAACTATTGACCCTCACAGCTCCCGAACTTACCGTATTATTGGCAGGTATGCGGGTCTTAAATACCAATTATGATGGCTCTGCTCATGGGGTGTTCACTCAAAATAAAGAAGTGTTGAGCAATGATTTCTTTGTGAATCTCTTGGATATGAATGTTGTATGGACGGCGGTAGATGAAAGGAAAGAGTTGTTTGAAGGGCGTGACCGCAAGACAGAAGCTGTAAAATGGACCGCCACTAGGGCCGATTTGATCTTTGGTTCACATTCAGAACTCAGAGCCTTGGCAGAGGTATATGCCAGCGCAGATGCCAAAGGGAAGTTTGTCAAAGATTTTGTGAAGGCATGGGACAAAGTCATGAATTTAGACCGCTTTGATTTGAAATAAAGAAGGGATACAAAGCATACCAATTTTGCTTCAACCCTCCAAAGGTGCTGAACTTTTGGAGGGTTTTCTTTTGGGGTAAAACATTAATTTTAAATTATCCTTACATAATTTAAAGATATCCTTAGTTTTCTTTAAAACATCCTTACAAAATTTAAAATTATCCTTAGTTGTCTTCAAACCAACCTTAGTTGATTTTAAATTATCCTTACATGATTTAAAGACAACCTTAGTTGTCTTCAAATCAATCTTAGTCGATTTTAAGTTATCCTTACATGATTTAAAGACAACCTTAGTTGTCTTCAAACCAACCTTAGTTGATTTTAAGTTATCCTTACATGATTTAAAGACAACCTTAGTTTGTCAGTTGTCTTCAAATCGACCTTAGTTGATTTTAAGTTATCCTTACATGATGTTAAGACAACCTTGCCATGTGAGTGTCTTCACTCACGATTTAGATAGAAACTTGCAAATGCTTAGTCAAGCTGTGGTGGACTTCTCATGGGTCAACATTAAAACCCAAAAATCAATATTCAAAACAAATCATCTTTCTCCGACACTGCTGTGGTGGCTTACCCTGCTTGTTGAGATGTTCACGAAGTGGCATCTCGAGCTAAAGATCATTGAGTGCCAGTCCCAATTTTCTCGCGAGTTTCCAACCCGGATGCTTTGCGAAGGTGTATGAGCTAACAATGCTGTGGAATTAGTTTGGAAAGTCCTCGAGATTATGGTTAATATTGTCAAAATCGGTTATAGTAACTGAGCCTAGGGACGCTTAAAAAAGTCAAATGGGTTTTGGTAGTAAATCGTTTACTTGTATCAAATCCAGATATGAGACCCTACATTATCTCTAACGTTTCTGAGAATCCTAAAATGGTTTTCATCCATTGTAAAACGAATTTGTGAACACCTCAAACGATTTGTCTCGGGGGAAAAACGATTTATCTCGGGAGGAAAACGATTTGTATCGAGGGAGAAATGATTTGTTGCGGGGGACAAATGATTTATCTTGTGGGAGAGACGATTTGTCTTGTGGGAAACGAGTTTTGTGGTAGTATATAGCGATATAGACTTGTTTACGTTATCCTCTCATGGCTTCTCTCTCATGCCCCTCCCGCAATACAATATTTTAGAGTTAAATGGTCCTACTTATAGAAGAATTTAAATGTATCAAGGAAACTTATTTATGTACATAATTGGTTATTGTTAGCAGTTTCAATTTTTTGTATTTTGCAGTTAGTGTTTTGAAAATGTCTTAAAATTATTCGAATATTATACATAATGCACCAAGGTTTAATAGAATATATCAATAATAAGATTGCAACGAAGTTAAATGATTCTGAAATTGCCCAAATAAAGGCTGTTTTTAAACCTAAAACTCTTCGGAAACATCAATTTTTCTTGGAAGAAGGAGAAGTAAGTAAATATGGGGGCTTTGTCATTAAAGGAGCACTGAAGCAATATACTATCGACGAATCGGGCAAAGAAAACATCATAGGCTTATATGTTGAAAACTGGTGGGTAGGGGACCGAGAAAGTCAAATGAATAATACCCCTACTCCTTACTATATAGACGCTTTTGAAAATACTGAACTTCTGGTTGTATCTAAAGAGGACTTTGTAAGTCTACTTTCCCAAATGCCTTTTGTATCAGAGTTAGGTAGGGTACTTTCTGAAAAACGAAATTTTCAATTATTAAGAAGGTTACATGCTACGCAGGTAATGACTGCCGAGCAGCGGCTTAATGATTTAGAAAAAACATATCCAGAGTTTTTGCAGCGATTCCCTCAACATATCATAGCCTCTTATCTTGGAATGACGAAAGAAACCTTAAGTCGAATAAGGGCCAATTCCCTCAAAAAGTAATGTTTAAGTGTTTTTAATACAGAAACGTTGATCTAGATCAACGTTTTTTTTTGCCCTAACTCATCGTTTTGAGCGTGTTTTTACCATGATCTTTGTATCATAAATTTAAAACATAAACAAAATGAACAAATTGGTTTATCCGGCATTTGTTGCCACAGCAATCGTAAGCTCCGCATTTACACTTGTGAATAACTCGGACCTTTTTAAGGTGAAAGAAGAAGCATATTCTGTAAAGTTGGTAAGCAAAAAATTTGAAGGGGTGTTCAAGGGCTTGAAAAGTGAGATTCACTTTAATGAAAGTAATCTTTCTGAGTCTAAAATAACTGCGTCTATTGATGCCTCTTCGGTGAACACTGGTAATGGTATGCGTAACAAACATGCTCGCCAAGGTTTGGATACCGACAAATTCCAAAATGTGACCTTTGTGTCTACATCAATAGCAAAGAGCGGCAATGGATACGAAGCAAGTGGTAGGTTGACCATCAAGGATGTTACCAAAGACATTAAGTTGCCTTTTACTTTCACCAAAAATGCTGAAGGTGGCGTGTTTGCAGGTTCGTTTACAGTGAAACCAGCCGAGTACAATGTTACCAAAAGTGGAACTCCTGAAACTATAGAAATTCAACTTAATATACCTGTCACAAAATGAACTGGAGAAAAACATTCATTCTAGGCATTGTCAGTACTTTCCTAGCTTCGATAGCGTGTCTGATATATGCAAAAATCTACAAAGAAGCGTTTTATGTAGATTTTAGTAAAGTTGTAGGGCTAAAAGATCTTATTGCAGCCTGTGCGATAGGGTGTTTTTTAATGGCTACAGGTTATCACTTTGCTATCAAATGGAAAGGAGAACGACTCATCGGCTTAATGAATGTTTTGTATAGTGTGGTGAGCTTTGCAAGTATAGCGGGTGTCTTAGGCTTTGACCTTCCACTAGATGTGGAGTCTCCTGAGATGTTTCCAGGGATGGTAATTCCCATGCATTTCTTTCCAGTTTTGTCTCTTTTGACAATTTATCCATTCTTTTCAAATTTAAACAATGATTCAAATGAGTTATCTAAATAATCCAAGTAGTCCATCAAAGGGCCTAAATATAGGCCTGTGGGTAGCACAGGTTTTTCTGGCCTTGATGTTCATCATGCCCGCTTTCATGAAAATGTTCCAGCCCATCGAAGCGCTATCGGCCATGTTGCCTTGGGCAGGGCAAGTGTCCCCGATCATGGTAAGAAGCTTGGGCTTTATAGACTTACTAGGTGGCTTAGGCATCATATTGCCATCAGCACTACGCATTCAGCCTAAGCTTACCGTGTTGGCGGCAATAGGTGGTATATTGTTGATGGTGAGCGCCATCGTGTTTCACTTATCGAGGGGGGAGGGTTCCGTGATTGGGTTCAATATCCTACTAATTGCTTTGTTGGTATTTGTGGCTTGGGGAAGAATGACCAAAGCTCCTATATATGCAAAGTGATAACCAAGGGCATCAAGGTGCAAATGAAGCAGTCGCAGAACTATTTCATTTGCACTTAAAGCCAACAGATATTGGCAGTTTTGTAGAAAAAGGAGAACAGGTTCATAGTTTTTTTTCAGGTTTTGAAGGATACGTGGGTTTGGACCTACTTTTTCTGAGTGAAGTAAAGGTGATAGTGTTGCTACGTTGGAATAGTTTTCAGTTGTTTGACAAAAATCTTCCGACGATTCTCAATGCTTGCCCCATCAAAGATTGGCTAAAGGATGCGGTACATATAGCCCACCAGCCTACCATTTTAAAAATATTTTCAAAAAACTTTAAAGAATTAAATCAAACAGAATTATGATTACGATCACGGGTGCAACAGGACAGTTGGGAGTGGCTACGATCGACTTCCTTATTCAAAAGGGATTAGATCCATCAAAAATCACAGCTTTGGCAAGAAGCGAAGAAAAGGCCTTGGCGTTAAGGCAAAAGGGGGTAAACATCAAATTGGGCAACTATAATGAATACAGTTCATTGGTAGAGGCATTCAAAGGCACTGACAAGTTGTTGTTCATTTCCAGCAATGAAATGGAAAACAGAGACCAGCAGCAAGTAAGTGTGGTAAAGGCGGCCCAGGAGGCAGGTGTGAAACACATACTGTATACCAGTATTCAGCGCCAGTCTGACAAGACGGACTCTCCGATAGCTTTTGTGACGCTCTCTCACATCGCTACTGAAAAAGCCATCAAAGAAAGTGGTATGGCTTATACCATACTACGCAACAACTTGTATATGGACGGTTTGCCTTGGGTATTGGGCGAAAAAGTATTTGAATCTGGAGTTTTTTATCCTGCACAAGACGGACGCATTGCCTACACGCTACGTTCCGACATGGCAGAGGCTACTGCAAACATATTGTTGGGCGATAATCATGAAAACAAGGAGTATAATATTTCCAACCCTTACTCTTTGTCTTTCATTGAAATTGCGGAGCACCTATCTGTCATCGCGGATAAGCATGTGAATTATTTCAGTCCCACGGTAGAGCTGTACAAGAGTATATTGACAGGTTCTGGCGTGCCTGAGTTTGTTGCCGATTTCTTGGCTGGTTTTGCACAAGGTATTGCCGCAGGTGAATTTGTAGCCGCCGATACTGATCTGCCAAGACTCTTAGGGCGTGAAGCTGTGGGTTATAAGGAGTTCTTGAACAGCCTTTACGCCACAAAATAATAGCCCCATCAAAATATCAATGGAATAAATGTTGCAAAAGTGGCTTTCATTAAAATAGATACATCCTCTGCCTCTGGCAGGAATTATGTAGCCGTGTTGCTGGTGTTTATTCCATTTATATTGCTGATTTGCACTGGGTTGGTTATGCTGATGTACCACATAGGCAAACAAGATACAAGGGTTATTGCTGGTTTGGGTAAAGCCGATTGGCTTATGATGCACAAAATCACCGCCATAGTTGCGTTTCCGATGGTTGTTTGGCATTTGGTTTTGCACTATAGCTGGTTTGTGAAACTGGATACACTGAAACTTAAACCCAGATTAAGCATTAGACTTTGTAGCGAGACGAAATGATAGGAAAAAGT
>CAMFLX010000236.1 GCA_945957555.1 uncultured Cytophagales bacterium | reverse complement strand
CACGTGCGACACTGTTACAGAAACAAAAGAAGTTGAACTAGGCAATTCTATTTCGTTGTACCCAAATCCAAGCAATTCTGCATTTCAATTAGAATCTCCTGATCAAGTAGATGTAAAAATCTGTGATGTTGATGGTAAACTAGTACAGGAGTACAAAAACGTAACAAAAATATCATTTGGAGAGCATCTGAAGTCAGGAATTTATTACGCTAAGATAGAATCGAAAGTATATAAATTGGTGAAAGAATAATAATAGGAAGGGCGAAGGATTAACCCTTCGCCCCTACCTTTCCCAATAAAACACCTATTTAAATGTAAAAGAAATCTTTAAAGCAAAAACATTATAACCCATAAGAATATGAAACAAAACAGCTTTATAAATTTAAAAATTCTAATTCTAATGTTTTTTTTAGGTCTGAATACCATTCTGGCAAAACTCAATGCAGCAACCTATAATGTTGTTGTGGCAGGCGATGGCTCTGGAGACGTTAAAACAGTGCAGGAAGCCTTTGATAAAGTACCAGCAAACAATTCATCTACATTTACCATTTTTGTCAAAAAAGGAACCTATAAACAAAAGGTTAAACTTGCAAAAGGTAAAAACAATGTACTTCTCATTGGAGAGGATATGGCTACCACCCTAATGACTTATGATGATTATGCAGCAAAAGCTGGCAGTACAAGTGGTAGCTACAGTACATTAATCGAGGCTGACAATTTCACTGCACGAAACATCACATTTGAGAACACCATCGATTCTCGCCTTTCCCAATACGCAACCAATGGTCAGGCCGTGGCTCTAAATGTGACAGGAGATCAAATTTCCTTTTATAATTGTACGATCAGGGGGTTTCAAGATACATTTTTCAATAGTGGCAAAGGCAGGGTTTATACCAAATGTTCTACTATCAAGGGCACAACTGATTTTATCTTTGGCTCTGGGGTAAACATATTCGAAGATTGCATCATTGTTAATATGAAAAGCTCAGCAACGACAGCGGCTTCAAACAAAAATGTTAACAATAAGTATAACTACCTCTTTTTACATTGCGAACTTAAGGCTGAGGGCAATATCAGCTGTACACTTGGCAGGCCTTGGGGTGCTGAGGCTAGGGTGGTTTTTTATGAATGTATAGAGGGGGCGCATATAAAGGCGGAAGGATGGCAAAACTGGAGCTCAGCCGATTATTCTAAAACCGCTTATTTTGCAGAGTACAAATGCACAGGACCAGGATCTGCAACATCCGGTCGTATTTCATGGTCACATCAATTAACCAGTTCTGAGGCTTCAATATATGCCATACCGAAAATGTTTGCTAAAAACGCAAATGCCGATTCCTACAGTTCTGACTGGATTCCTGTAGACCCTTCTGGTGCATGTAGTGGTGTAGTTACTGCTATAGACGAATCTAGCGCCACAAAGGAAGTTTCCATTTATCCCAATCCTAGCAAGTCCAATTTCAAAATTGTTCTTCCATTTGAAGCAGACGTTGAATTATTTGACATTAAAGGCTCATTGATCGAAAAATACAAAAATGTCTCCGATTTTGAGTTTGGAGACAATTTGAAACAAAGTATCTATTTCTTAAAAGTGAATTCCAAAGTTTACAAGTTAATGAAAGAGTAAAATTGAATAATAACAAATTAATTAATCATAAAACGTATGCATAAAATAACTACTTTAATTGCTTCCGTAGCAATATTTTCACTAGCAATTCAAGCACATTTCGCACAAGCCCAATGTAATGCCATGGGCTGGGCAACTTATGATGGTCAAAGTGCTTCATCTATTACAGGTGGAGGAAACGTCACACCTGTAAAAGTCACCACATTTGATCAATTGTTAAAAGAAGCTGCATCCTCAAGTCCAAAAGTTATTTACGTTATGAATGACATGGGCAATGGTTACAAGGGGGAGTCGGGCGACAGGGTAATCCTTGCCTCTAACAAGACCATTATTGGCTTTAAACCAGGAATAACCGTGAAAGCAGGCTGGTTGATAAAAGGGGTTAACAATGTCATCATCAAGAACCTGATATGTCGGGGCCCTGGAAACTCAAACTCTCAGCAGAACTGGGACTGTGTCAACATAGAAAACTCGAAGAAGGTATGGTTCGACCATTGTCAAATAATGGAAGGCGAAGATGGTAACTTTGACATAGTTAAAGGTGCTGATAACGTAACGGCAACATGGTGCAAGTTTACATACGTGTCGAACGGTGGTCACAACCTTTCAAATCTTATCGGTTCAAGCGATAACGAAACGGTGAGCCATGGCAAATTGAACGTGACCTATGCCTACTGCTGGTGGGACAACGTGCAAGATCGTACACCTCGTTCTCGTTATGGTAAAATTCACCTATTGAATTGCTATTATACCAAAAGTGCAGGACCCAACGCTGGGTTTATGGCTAATCAAAGAACAGAAGCCTGCCATTTCGACGGCACTGAAGGTATCCGTACAATAAGTACGGGAGGAAAGGTAGTTCACGCAGCAATAGGATGTCTCGGGCAAGCAGACAAGACTATTGCAGAGGGTGGTTATACAGTCTTCACTCCTCCCTATACATACAAAAAATATGCTGCATCAGAGGTAAAGGGACTCGTAACAAATACAAGCTGTGGTGCGGGGCCTACACTTGATAGCCCAACAGACTGCGGTTGTGATGCCATTACAGGAATAGAGGAAGAAGTCGCGCAAGAGCAAGTATCCATTTTTCCTAATCCAAGTAAATCCAACTTCCAAGTAAACCTCGCTACCCCATCTGATATACAAGTGATGGATATGGAGGGCAAAATACAAGGAGAATACAAAAATGTATCCAACGTGGAACTTGGAGAAAGCCTGAGGCCAGGCATTTACTTTTTGAAGATTAATTCAAAGGTATACAAATTGATTAAAGAGTAAGATATGAATAGGGAGGGATTAAGGTCTCTCCCTATTTTTCCTTAATTACTGTGTTCTGATTAAGAACTAAGGTGCATCAATGGATAAGGGAAAGACACTTGAGTTAGACACATTTGAGTTAAGACAGAGTCAATTGGTGAATAATTCATACTTTTTCCAAGAATAACAAAATTTTCTTTTAAAAATGTTACAAGTTGTTTTTTGATGTGTAAACAACTTGTATAGATCCAAAAAGCAGTTGACATTTCTATGTTGTAGAGCTCATACTTGAAACATTAAAAAATTCAGTATTTAACAATTTAAATACTGGTTAAGGAATAAAAACTATCAATGCCATCGGTACGGGCGGTTTAGAGGCAGCGATAATGCACAACGAATATAGGAAGGTTCTAGTACTGAACTTAGAGAAAACTTACAATCAGACATGTACCTTTTGAAAATTGATTCCAAGGTGTATAAACTGATCAAAAAATAACGAAGGATCTGTTGGGATCGATAAAGCTTCCTCCCAATTTCCCCTTTAAGACTATTACAAAAAATTAAAACGAGGTCTCTTATGATGTCAAATTACAAATCAACCAATAAATTAAAGACAATAATGCACTGCTTAATGTTGCTAAGTAGTACAGTTTTTGGCCAAAAGACTTACTATGTAAGTCCAAGTGGAAATAGTTCAAACTCAGGTGCCAGTTTTGCATCAGCTAAGGATTTGCTCACCACCATCAGCAAGGCGGTGGCAGGCGACTCCATCGTATTACAAAGTGGAATCTACACCATTGCCTACAAATCGGGCGCAAAGAACACCATAAAGCTGGCTCAATCTGGTACATCCGCCAAAATGATCACGGTATGTGCTGAAAAAAACAAGATTGCCACACTTGATTTCTCCTACCCAGAATTCACATGGATACAGGATGGGTATGGTATCTCACTGACAGGTAGTTATTGGCAATTCAAAGGCATCAAAATTACCCGTGCGGGTTACCAAGGCGTTTATGTGGAAGGAGGATACAATGTGTTCGAGAATTGCACTTTCTACGACAACCGAAACTCGGGCGTTGAGGTCAACAAAGGAGGTCACCATACCACACTCATTAATTGTGACTCATACAAAAACTATGACCCCAAAAAAGGCGGCAGCATGGCCGATGGTTATGCGGTAAAACAACAACAAGGCGCAGGAAACAAACTGATCGGATGTCGTGCTTGGGACAACAGTGATGACGGGTACGACACTTTTGACAGTCCAGAACCAGTGATTTTTGAAAACTGCTGGGCTTTCAATAATGGTATCAATATCTATAAAGACCCAAATATAGCATTTGATGGCAACGGCAATGGATTTAAAGTTGGCGGACTTTCACAACCCCAAAAAAATGTGCTTAAAAATTGTGTTTCATTCGGACACCCCAATAAAGGATTTGACCAAAACAATAACACGGCAGGTGTGACTATGCTGAACTGCACTTCCTACAAAAACGGTATCAACTTCGGTTTTGGTGGCACGCTCAATTCGGGTGAAAAACACGTAATCAAAAACTGTATTTCTTTAAGTTCGACTTCTGCGATATCTATAAGCAATGCAACTCAAGCTAATAATTCATGGAGCAGTGGTTTCTCGGTAAGCAGTTCGGATTTTCAAAGCTTAGACCTCAACTTGGCTAAAGCAGCTCGCAATCCTGATGGCTCATTACCAGAAAACACTTTATTTAGGTTGAAACCTACTAGTACTTTAGTGGATGCGGGCGTAAATGTAGGCCTACCCTACTCAGGAAAAGCTCCTGACATAGGTGCTTTTGAATCCAAGTCTGTTGTTACCGATTTACAGGATGAGGGAATGGCAGACGAATTTAAAATTTACCCCAACCCTAGTAAATCAAATTTCAAGTTGAATCTTCCCTATGAATCAAATATCCAGTTGTACAATATGGAGGGTCGCCTTGTCCTGGAATATAAAAATGTGCTTGATATCGAATTTGGAGAGCATCTAGAGCCTGGGGTTTACTTTCTGAAAATAGACAACAATGTACATAAATTGATGAAGGAGAAATAGTGTTTTTTAATGGCTGAACGATTTACAAGAAATGTTTAGTTGGAAAAGAACAATATTTTATAAAACTACAAACCAATATGAAACTAGGGATCAGTAATATATTACTCGCTTCATTTATCATTACGGCAGCTTTTATACCCTTAGGCGCACAAACATATACTTATGTAACAGAGTCATTTGAAGGAAACACATGGCCATCATCCATCCAAACCACTTCTGTTACTTCAACCACTGGGGCATGGGCAATTGTAAAAGGATATACTAGCTCCTCAAACCCATCTTTCGACGGGTCGAAGTATCTTGCTTTTGACAACGGAGGCACCTCATTTAGATCACCAGAGTTGACCGCTGGAGCTGGCACATTGGCATTCCAAGCCTATGCCATTTCAGGAAGTAACAGGACAATAACGGTTTCCACCTCAACAGATGGAATAACTTTTTCTGATATTTTCACCACTCCAACTTTGTCAAAAACTGATTGGCAAAAATATACAGTTTCCATAAAAGACGTTAACATCAAATATGTCAAGCTCACAAACTCAGGAGGTGGTGTTGGATACGATGCAGTACAAATAACACCTTATAGCTTTAAAATCTCACCTGATACGCTATCAGGTATGAACTATGTAGTTGGGTCTGGACCAGGAAACACGAAATCTTTCACCATCTCAGCAATCAACCTGACGGCAGGAAACCCAATCACTATAACAGCCCCTTCAAATTTTGAAGTCTCTTTGGATGGAATTACTTGGGGCAAAACTGCCACTATACCCAATACAGCAGGCGGTAGCTTGTCTTCAAAAACTGTTTATACACGATTAGAGGGTGGTATAGCTAAGGGAGATTACAGTGGAAGTCTCACCGTTTCTGGTGGTGGAAAAACTGTGCCCACCCCTATGTTGATTTCAGGATCAGTTAGTCCAGTGGCTACGCCAAAGTGCGGTTCTGTGGAATTATTAACACCCTCTCGCAAAGAAGATTTCGGAACATTTACTAGTGCTAATGGCAGGGGATGTGCCAATGGTTTTTACATAGATTCTGTTGCCTTTCAATGTGCCAATGGTAGTATCGGTGACACCTACTACTCTGTATTGACAGAGTCTAGTGTAGCAGGTAGCTGGGCCGTGAGTGGACCTGACCACACAACAGATGCTGCAGGTACCTATGGAGGAATGCTATTCGTTAATAGCGGAAATACTAGCGGGAAAATTGTATACAGGCGTCAATGGCCAGTATGCAGTGGCATAAAATTAGAACTCTCCGCTTGGTATGCAGATGCCAACAATCATTCTAATCCAACTCACAAATTCACCCCAGGTATTACTTTTAACATATATGGAGGAAACAACCCTAATAATATAAATAACCTAATTATTAAACAAGTTCAACCAGCAATACCATTGGTTGTGAACAATACAGCCAAATGGAATCAAATAATTGTTCCATTCAATACAGGTGCTTATACCTACATCAAGCTAGAGATAACCAATGATGTAGATGAGACAGATGGTAACGACATCATAATAGATGATATAGAATTTAAGGCACCACCATTGCCTATTGAGGTATGTATTACAGATGCAAAATGCAATGGCGGAACTGACGGTGAGATTACCATTTCTAGAGTAAGCGGAAATGCTACTTTTAGCTTTGTACTAGATGGAACCATTACAAAAACAGGTACAAACGCAACGTTTACAGGACTTAAAGCAGGCCCACACACACTAAAGGTCTCAGATGGATCAGGCAGCTGTGATGTGGTCCCTAATATCGTATTAAATGAACCCAACAAATTAGTAGCAACAGCAACCACTGATCCTAATTGCATACCAGGATCAGGCCCTATTGGCATACTAGCTAGTGGAGGTTCTCCAGGATACCAGTACAGTCAGGGCTCTTCAGGGCCTTGGAGTAATAACGCTGTGGTCAAAGGGCTATCTAACGGCTCTTACACCATAAATGTTAAAGATGTAAACGGCTGTCAGACTACAGCTACTACCATCGTCAAGTGTACGCTCCCCATAAAATGGCTCAATTTTGAAGGCTACAACAAGGATGCTGTGAATATTTTAAAGTGGGCCATAACAGAAAGCAATGGTGATTATTTCATAATCGAGCGCAGCCTTAACGGTATTGATTTTGAAGAGATTAACATGGTTAAAACTCAAAGTAGCTCACCTGCAATCCAGTACTACTATTTTGAAGATACCCATCCATTTAGTGGTACTAACTACTACCGACTGAAATATGTTGAAAAAAACAAACAGTATAGCTACAGTACAACAATATCTATATCAGGTAATTTTGATGACTTAATCAAAATATATCCAAACCCCAATCATGGGAAATTCACAATTAGCATATCATCAGAAATAGAAGATTGCAAAATAGAAATAGTTGATATTGAAGGAAAGATCGTTTATTCAAACTCAAGCTTCATATTGCCAGCTAGTATCCAAGTGGGTTCTCTTGCTAGAGGCATGTATATGATAAGGTTTTATCAAAATGGCGAAACTCTAATAAGAAAACTAATGGTTCTTTAAATCTAATGAAACGTTCTAGAGGGGAATTTTAAATAATTATAATGATTGTAATATGTTGAAAATACTAAAATTGTGTACGCTAATACTGATGCTACAAGCTTTTGTTTTTGGACAAAGAAAGCTCTAGTACTTCCATGGGTTTCCTATATATAATGGACAAAGTGATGCTACACTCACAATAGGCGGTACTGGCAATCAGTCCATGGAACAAACCTTTGCTCAATTGAAATCATCTTCCCGATTTTTATGATGAAGGGCAATCTATGTAAATATTTAATTAAACTGTAAACTGTAACCGAAAAAATGCTTAATGAA
>CAMFLX010000235.1 GCA_945957555.1 uncultured Cytophagales bacterium | reverse complement strand
GTTGTGAACTTGATACTTTCAGAAGAGGTAATGGTAATGTTGCCACTACCATCAATTTTCAATTCATTACCTTTTGCATCTACTACCGTTACGCTGCCTGCCCCTTCTTCAAGTGCGAGTTTACTGCCAGATTTTGTAGTAAGGCTTTTGGAGTTATTGCTACCGCCGCCGCCGCCACCCGCTTTGCCATGGAACATGCTTCCCATCACAAAAGGTCTGTTGGCATCGCCATATCTGAAACCTACCACTACTTGATCACCAACTTCAGGAATAAACACAAAGCCTCTGTTTTTGCTTACTTTGTCACTCCCTCCTGCATCAGGAGTCATAACCCTAATCCAGTCAGTTTGTTGGCCTTTTTCTTTCTGCCAGTGCATTTGTACACGTACTCTGCCTTGTCCATCAGGATCGGAGTTGTCCAGTACAGTTGCGATTTGAGGTTCGGCTAGAGGCTTGTCTGTATGAAAAGGAATTCCGCTATTACCTGCTGGGATAGCTTCAAAACTATTTGAGTATTCTCCAACACCAGAGATATAATGGTTAAGACCTATGATAGTGTATTCTCCATGTTCGTTTTGTCCTACACCCAGTCCTTTTTGAGATACTTTAAGACTTATAATAGAGCCGAGTTTGAGCTTGGGTTCGTCGCCTTGGCCATTCAATAACACCGTACTGGCGGCAAGTTTGGCTTTATGGTTTTTGGCATAAGTGTCGAGTTCTACCTTGGTGCTAGTGCGTATGGCTGAGGGTTGCGCGACAGGATTTTTGTACAATTTGTCTGAAACGTCGAGTGCTTTTTGTGTGTAAGAATCCATTCCGTTTAAAGAGGAGGGTAGCTTACTAGTGATTAACTGATCATCCTTGGAATTGTAACTAAAATGATTAACATTGGAAGGTGCCAAGCGCATTGCAAAACTCATGCTTTCAATGTGTTCTCCGTATACGACCTCTACTTTTTCTTGTTCTGAAGGCTTACCGAAATATAGACATTGCCCATCATAGAAAAACCATTCTCCATATTCAGAAGAAAGTCTGTTGATAAACTCAAAATTACTTTCATTGTATTGACACATGTAGGCAATCTCGGATGTGAATACAGGTTTGTTGAGAATGTCCATGTCGTTAGAGGCAAGTCCAGAACAGGCCTCTTGAAGCATGTCTTTAAGTTTTCGTTTGTAGAAGGAAGAAAAGTGTTTGCCCCCTTCCATTAGGTAAGTTGGACTATAGCCCTTAAGGACGAGATTACCCCATAGGCCTTGACTTTGTTCCAATCCTATTTCTGTAATAATGCCTTTGAAGATGTTCTCTCCAGCATCTTGTTGGCCAAAACATACAGTAATGAATTTACCTATATAGTCTTGTGATTTTTGTAGAGTATGAGTGCCTGTTGCTTCAAGCGCATCATGGTCAATCACCAGTTCAAACGTGTGGTGTGCATTAAATTGTTGATGAATGTGTAATTTACTGAACGAGTACAAGGTTTTGCCCTCAATGTTGATCTCGATTTTGATCTCTTTAGACATGTCTATTGGTTTTGTGTTGAAGTATTGATGTTCTGTTAGTTTTTTGTTTTCAAATATCGCAAGGTTTAGGAGGATGACTGATCATCCTACTGTTTTTATGCCACGGATTTTCAAGTTTCCAAATTGCATATTTTTATTGAATTTTCAAATTGAAAAGCACTTAATATTTTTAGGACAGGATCTGAACGACAAATTGTACAGGAGGGTGGTATTACTTACTAGCTATTAAAAAGACAACAATGATTTGTTGCGTAATAATGATGATAAATACTGTTTTAGACTTGTAGTGTTAATTATATATCCTATAAATTGTTTTTATAGAAACATATATGTTCTTTAAATTCGTATTAGATCATACATAGTTTGGGTTTTGGAAGAGACATGCTTGATGTAAGGGTAGTTTAAGGTTCATGTTCAATTAATTGATCCAAAAGCCAGCGACTAAGACATCATCTATCTGGTCTTGGTTACCTCTCCATTCGTCAAAAGTACTATTGATCAGTTGGCATCCATCCTGAGGGTTATTTTTAGCTATTTCGAGGAATAGTTCTTTGGTTTTCTTTTTGCCATATTTTTTATTTTCATCACTAAACTGATCTGGATATCCATCGCTGGTCATGAAGAGTACAGAATTTTCTCGGAGAGTGATGACATGATTGGTGTATTTTGTAAAACCTTTATAGTCAAGCCCTCCAATGGGTTGTTTGTCTGGTTCTATATCTTGTATTTCGTTGCCATTTACAATAAAAAGCATGATTCTAGCCCCTGCATAATGCAGTGCTTTGGTGGTTTTATCAATAGATATAAGACCGATTTCCATACCATCTCTCACATCGTTTGAATCTTGTTTGAGTAAGACCCTCAAGTGCTCTCTCATGTGGTCTAGGATGTCGTTAGGTTCGATCAACTTTTTCTCGTGTACCAGTTGGTTGAGTAAGGAAGCTCCGATGATAGACATAAAGGCTCCTGGTACACCATGACCTGTACAATCAACAACTGCAAAGTATTTTTTGCGTTCCGTTTCTGCAAACCAGTAGAAATCTCCGCTTACTACATTTTTGGGTCTGTACATAAGTAAGTGGTCGCCAAAGGCACACTGGAGCTCTTTTGTTTCAGGAAGAAAGGCATGCTGGATACGTTTTCCATAGTTGATACTGTCTACTATTTGTAGGTTTTTCTTTTCAATGATAGTGTTCTTTTCTTTAACTTCATCAAGAGCAATACTGAGTCTGTAGCGGGCAGTGAAAGCCTTTTTCATGAGCATCACCCTAGTTTGGATCAAGAAAACATATACGATGAGTACTGTGATGATGATCAAGCCGCCATTGGAAAGAACTTCGGGATAGGTATGTTTTTGGTACATTTCCCTAAAGGCAATAAAGGAAGTTAATGTAATGGCTACAACCAGCAATGAGTTACGTGTTCTCCAAATATGTAACATACCAGAACAGACAAAGAGTGTACAATATTGGATCATGTATGGAGTAAGTATCTCATGAGAGACAACATTGCACTTATAGGCAATATCGGTACCTATCGTCAATACTACAGGGTATGCGAGCCAATCGGGGTTGAATTTCCATTTTAAATGAAGCAATGCAAATACCAGCATGATACCCGCACATAAAAGCCTCAGATTGAGAAATAAATGGTACTGATCGTGTGGTGCTAGGAAATAATCCAGTAATGACCATACTGGGTACAGTACAAGTGCTATCCAGAGTCCAATGCGGTTATAACTGATAGCTTGTTTGGTTTTTTCTTCTTCCCATTTGGCTTGCCCTTCTTGGTCGAGAAAGGAATCGATGCCTACTAAATTGCCTAAATCTGTCATGGTATCGGTACTTATTTTTTCTTTTTGAATAGTTTAGCGATGAATTTAAAAACTTTAATGAATAGCTTGATGCAAAGAACGGGGATTTTGAAATACCAAGGAATATGCGATTGCCAAGGGAGCCCTTTCTGGAAACGATTGGCGTCGTGCCAGCGCAGTGGTGCAAAAATCACCGGTTCATGAAGTTTCCATATCTTACAGAGACTGCCTGAGTATTTCGTCGAATCTAGGATTGCATTCACAGCGCGTCTAGCTGCTTCATTGGCACCTTCCATAGTTGCCAAGTCAGTAAAGGTGCGCACATAGTCTCCGGCTAGAAATAGATTAGGAATCCTGGTATAGGCTTCTGGTCGTAGGGTCCAAGTGTTTACTTTATTTACCAAAAGAGGTTCTTCGTTGGATGCCACTTCAAATGGTGTGAATTTAATATCACTATCAAGATACCAGTTTACGAGCATTTCATCTTTAAGCACAATGTTTCCATTCACGTTCAGGCTTTTCTTTAATTGCGCCCAAACTTCATTCTTAACCTCCTCCTTGGTACATTCATTGGCTTGTTTGCCATTGAGTCCTTTTGTAAACCAGTCAGAAATATCTACTGAAAGTACGTCTTTTACGGTTCCATCTCCAAATTGGGACAGATCTACATTTTTCCAGAATTGCTTTTGAGAAACAGACGTCAGTGCCCAAGAAGTGTCGCTGTAAATGACGTGGCCTTGATTTATGGGTGTATATTCATTGAGGTAAAACTGAATCCCGTTCATCCAATTGACATCATTTGCAAGTAGGGGCAATGTATACAGTGAGCTGTCAATTGCCAGTATTTCTTTTGACAATAGTGTAGCTGCGCGTTCTACGGGCATAGCACATAAGTATATTGCCTTTTCTGTGATGGTGAAAGTGGTGCCATCAGCCTTTTTTAGATCTACCCCCGTAATAACGGTTCCATCAGTATGCAGTTTGGTGGTTTCATGTCCAAAATGATATTTAACCCCTTTTTGGGTTGTTAAGTATTCTAGCCATGGGTTAATCCAAACATCATTGGTTGGGCCATTAAGTAATCTATCGGTCTCTACAAAAGGATCCAACATGTTAAAAACCAGTTGTAAGAAAATATCCCCGACCGTTTTAGTGCTCGCTTCTTCAGCTTTGGCGGCCACTAGAGATCTGGTAAGACCTAGTACAAATAAACTTCTATAAGCCTCGCTGTGTCTATCTGCTTCTAGATATTCCCACCAACCCATGCCTTCATATTCAGCTAGTCGTCTCTCTGAGCAACTGGTCATGAGTTGCCAAATCCGCTCTGCGAAGAAAACGATATCATTTTCTGTAAGGTCAGTATTGGCTTTGAAGATGCTCTTGATGGTAAAAATCAATTCATCCAATGTGGTTGGAAACTCATCTAGCATTACGATAGGATCTTTATCGAATCGCGCGATCATGATGGTGTGAGTGTCCACTAGATTGTCGGCCACCCCATTTTTATTGCCTGGGTAGGGTATACGAGCCATTGTATCCACAATGTGCCTATAAAAACCTGGGAAAAAACGAAACCCGTGTTCTCCTGGTAAAGCTCTACGGCCTGGGGTTGCTGTGTTGGGCACAGGTACACTTCTGGCCTTCCCACCTGGGATTTCAACTTGTTTTTCGTATATTTCTACTTGGAAACCGCGTTCGGAGAGTTCATGTGCTGCACTGAGTCCTGCCACTCCACCGCCTAAAATGATAACTTTATCGGACATGATAAGGGTTTTAAAAAAATGAATACTGTTGCTTCTTTAACGAAAACTTAAAATAAGAGTTACGTGTAAATACCTATATTAATATTGGCTTTTATAACTTCTTTTCTAATCAGGTTTTTACTAAGCATTTATATTCTTGATGGGTTTATTTGTAAAAATAATTTTGTTTGTAGTGCCCTTTCTGAAAAATTATTGAACAGTATATCAATTGATGAACTTTATGACTTGTATCTTTGTCAGCAGGTGTTTGGTGGAGTCATGTTGAGTTTAAGCAGATGATAAAAAAGATAATCAAGAGAGTGATGATAACATTGGGGATAATTATACTACTGATCGTAGTGGGGGGATGGGTCTTTATGCAAACGGCAAGTTTTGGACAGCTTCCAAAAGATAAGAGATTGGCGAGGATTCAAAAGTCTCCTAATTTCAAAGACGGACAGTTTCAAAATTTATCACCTACTCCTGATCTAGCAGAAGGGGTGAGTTATTATGCTGTCATGAAAGAGTTTATGTTTCAAAAAAGTAAGCGTAATACACCTGTGGACAGCCTGCCTTCTCAAAAAACTGATTTAAAGGCTTTGCAACCTGAAGAGTCTGTACTGGTTTGGTTTGGTCATTCGTCTTATTTTATACAAGTGGATGGTAAACGAATCTTGATTGATCCCGTGTTTAGTGGTGCTGCGTCACCCATAAAAGCTACTACAAGAAGTTATATGGGTAGTGATGTGTATAGTGTTGATGATTTTCCTGCAATTGACTACCTGTTTATCTCACATGATCATTGGGATCACCTAGATTATGAGACGATTATACAACTGAAGCCTAAGGTGAAAAAGGTGATCACGGGCTTGGGTGTCGGGGCACATTTTGAGCGATGGGGGTATGATACTAGTAAAGTACTGGAGACAGATTGGTACGATGTGTCCGTGCTTGACGAAGCATTTAAGGTGACCACAACACCAGCGCGTCATTTTTCGGGGAGAGGGTTTTCTAGAAACAAATCACTTTGGGCTTCTTTTGTGTTACAGACACCAAGTATGAAACTTTATATTGGTGGTGATTCGGGTTACGATTCGCATTTTAAGGATATTGGTCAAAAGTATGGCCCATTTGATCTCGCATTATTAGAATGTGGCCAATACGACAAGAGTTGGAAATACATCCACATGATGCCTGAGGAGGTTGTACAAGCGACTAAAGATCTCGGAGCCTATAGGCTGATGCCTGTGCATTGGTCCAAGTTTTCTCTTGGCAATCATGCCTGGGATGATCCTATTCTGAGGGTAACCGCTGCTGCAAAAGAGCAAGGTGTATCTATATGTACGCCTATGATTGGTGAGAAATTGTCTTTGAAGGATTCAATTAAGCATTCACCATGGTGGTCAGGGCTCAATTAGTTTTTATTCAAAATCGACTTTATATAATTTGCCGAACTGCTTTTCGTTGACACTAGCAGGCGTCATTCTCAGAAGGAAATTACGTATTAGGATCAATGCTTTATTTTCGATCTGGGCGATTTTGCCAAGATTCCATGAGTTGTTAACGATAAAGTGGGTTCTTTTCAAACGACGTTTCTCGTATTTTTTGAAAGCAAGCGTCCAGTCCTCATTCTGAGTAAGCTCTTCTGCTAGAACGACGGCATCTTCTACTGCTTGGCACGCTCCCTGTCCCATATTAGGTGTGGTGGCATGTGCTGCATCACCGATCAGGACTATGTTGTCAAAGGCATATTGTTTGATGGGCTTGAGGTCTATGATGTCGTTTAAAAGTAAATGTTCATCCTTAGTTTGTTTTAAAATACTGGGGATGGGCTCATGGTAATCTTTGAAGTTATCCCATAAGTCATGAACCTTAAGTGCCTTCATATCAGGGTCGTTTGCTTTTGCGCTTAAACAGGCAAACCAATAAGTCTTGTTGTCCGCTAAAGGGACGATTCCTATACGCCCTTTGGGCCCCCAGGTTTCAGAAGTTTCGGTGAGTGCGAGTGGGCCATTATCTACCACCGCTCGCCAGCAGGTATAGCCAGCATATCTGATTTGAGAATTGGGTATGAGTTGTTTACGGATAGGCGAATGTATGCCATCTGCAACAATTACATAGTCGGTGTAGTGCTGGCTTCCGTCTTGGAAATGGATCATGATACTCTGTCCTGTTTTTTCGAAAGATATGGCCCTTTTAGAGGTATGAATTTGCTCCTGAGCTATTTTAGATAAGAGTAAACTATGTAAACGGCCTCTGCGAATGGTGAAATTATCTGTGCCATATTTCTGGCTGATGGCTTTACTATTGATCGTGCTAATGGTTTTGCCTTTGTCATCGCGGATTTGAAAGGTATCTAATACGCGACCAGCCTCTATGACTTCCGCTTTGATCCCCAGTTTGTCAAAAGCTTTGATCGCATTTGCAGCCATGCCAAGGCCAGCGCCCAAGGCTTTGATTTCCGAGCTGGCTTCAAACACACTAACTTCAATACCTTTGTTTTTGAGAGCAAGTGCAGTGCATAAACCTGCAATACCGCCACCTATGATACAGATACTTTTGGACATTGGATTTCAATTATTAAGGGCAATATAAAGGTTTCCAATTGTATCCACAAACGAATGTTCAAATTGGATAAACCGTCATCCTACAAAATATTTCCATCAGTCCTCCTTAACTTAAAGCCTGCTTTAGTGTAAATTATTCAAGCTATTGTATTGGTTGTAAAGCCTATTGAAGAGTTTCACATTAAGGTTTTTACATTGCAAAGTATATAGGTTTGTAACAAACTAAGGCATTTGTCGCTGCAAAGTATGCAAGTTTGCATTCACC
>CAMFLX010000234.1 GCA_945957555.1 uncultured Cytophagales bacterium | reverse complement strand
CCTGCGCTTACCGCCCGCAGTGCCTTGGCTCATAAACATTTCCTTATCCCGAATTCAGGTTAACTAACTAAGTTCTCAGAACATAAACATCTTGGCAAATACTAGGCATAGAAAAAACAAATAGGCATATCCAGAAACCTTAAAATGGGTTAAGATCATACTTAACAACATGAAAGCAAATACAGCCCAGCTCTGTAGGGTATTGGGTTGGATCATTGCGAGGCCGAGAAAAGCAAGGCCTTGCAAGGGCAATAAATAATACTTGGGGATAAAGAAAAAAGGATCGTCAATGATCTCAAAAACAATGATCGAGACCCAAACAACAAGTGCCATAATGGCGAGCACAGTTATTGAAATATCATGTTCCCCAGAGAAATATCGTAACACAAAACAAGAAAGAATGGGGTATTTAAACAAGGGTAACAATTGTGCAAAAATGGGATTATGTACATAAAGCAGATATAGTACATGGTTTATCACCCAAAAGCTCATTAAGGCATAGGCCAAACTAAAGGAATAAAATGTAGTGGCAAGGATGGTGGCGGATAATAACAGAATTAAATAGAGAAACAGAAAAAAACGAGATTCTTTATGAGTATAGTTTCGGTTCGTTTTGCCCACATCATGCCTCACCTGCATAAGGTCATCGTACAAGCGCAAAAGCAATAACTGCCAAAACAAGCCAAAGAACACCAATGAAGTGTCTAGCCCCAAAGCAGCCTTAGGGACACTCATCAATACCAAATACAAAGTCAAGGCCAACCACAACAGGGGCTGAAGACGTTGTTTAAGATAAATCTTCAATAGTCTCATTGCATATACTTATTTCTCCCCTATCGGCGTCGAGCAAAAGCAAGTCGCCATCTTTGATCAAACTGGTAGCACTTACCACACCCACTATCGCAGGGATTCCAAACTCACGAGATACGATGGCGCCATGTGATAGCATGCCCCCACGCTCTACAATGAGTCCACTGATCAATGGGAAAACCACGACCCATCCAGGGTCTGTTTGTCGAGTGATCATAATATCTCCTTTTTCCAGTTTTCCTGCCTCCAAAACTGATGCCAAGACCTTAGCCCTTCCTTTTACTTTTCCACCGCATGCAGTCATGCCTTTCATTCGCCCCTCAAGGCCTTGTACCACATCTGTTTTGGAAAGAATCTGCGAAGGTAGCGTATAATCGCCACTTTTAGTATAAAAATCATCAGGATATATCAGCCTACTTTCAAGATCAAACTGCGCTTTCCGCTGTGCTATTTGCACTTTCAAGTTCTGGTGCAGCATATCAGAGGCCGATAGGTTTTCTGCAATCTCCTGATACCTCATATACAGGATATCGCCTGCATTTTCTATCAAAGCATTTTTAATAAAAACGCTTTCTATCTTTTGCAAAGTCTGTTTGAACCTGAAATAGACCAAAGCCTGCTTGAGCCGTACACGCTCTCTTGACGAAATGCCTGCGGAAGCTTGTCGAATCAAAAACTTGAGCAAACCAATATGAAACAGTGCCTTGGGCAAAAACCACCAATGTTTCTTATAAATCTTCCTCACAAATTCCTTTTGAATACGGACTCTTTCAGCAGCCTTTTCTTGAATCAATTGCTCGGGGTCTTGCTCGGGCAATCGCTCATACTGTTGTAGCAATGCAACAAAGCTATCGGGTGCCTCTATATAGTTTTTTGAGGTCAACATGAGTTCACCTGAGCACCTAAAGCCCCAGTTTTCCAAATAGGTTTCTATCTCTGCCAATACTTCTTTATGAGTACTACTCTGTAACCAATTCCAAAACTCCAAAGCAGAAAGAGCTCTAAAGGGCTCATATACCGTCTTATCGCGACGGATCTGCTGGATGATCCTATGCATGTGCACTATAGGCTGACTACTGATGAGGTTGGGAATCGCCTGAATGAGTTTATTATGCACACCATCGGCATCTTCCTCATAGTATTTTCCACAAAATTTGCCCAATAGACCATGGTAGGCCATGGCAAAGAAGTCTGCTACCGATGCCCTGTACCAACTGTGCATACGGATCTCGATAAATTCATGAAAGCAAGACTTGAAATCCTCATAAACCACCGCCTGCTTCGCTCTTTGGTTAAAGGCATTGGTAATACGCTCAAACGAGAGCACATTGGCCGCCAATGATCGATTGAGCATCACAAATTCTCTGATAAAATGCACCTTTTCCTTCAAGCTTGAGCTTCTCTTCTCCTTTTTGCTTCCCTCCGCATAGCCCACAAAATTATCGAAGGACTTGATGAGTATATCTGCAAAAGGGGAAGCTGAAAGGATCTGGTGGATACTGCTCATGTTATAATACATTTTGCAAGCAAACACACCTATGATGTTGCAATATGCAGGCTCCAACCGCCTCAAGTCATCATCTCCCACCTGAAACAGCTTGGACAAGTTCTTGAAATAATGATAATAAGAATCCCTGGCCACAGAATACAACAGCGGAGAAATAGCCTCAGGATAGTTTTCGTTTACGTTGGTATTAGACCAATAAACTTCCTTGCTCTTGAGAGGTGTAGTGATAGGCCTTGCCTGCACCACATAAAACTTACCGCCTTTCAGTGCCCATTCTATGTCTGTGGGTGCTCCATAAAACTGCTCTATCTGCGCCGCTACCAACAAACCTTGGGCGAGATCTATTTCTGCTATGGGTTCGGTAGTCTTTTCCGCTATGGAATAATGAAAGCTAAAAGGATTAACCGCCCCTGAAACCAACTGCTCGCCATGACCTTGTACATATTCTACCAACATGTGGCCTTCTTTCAAATGACTACGGGTAAAAATGACCCCGGCATGGTCAGGATCTATAAGCTCTTGCACCACCACGGCCATGCCTTGCAGGACTTTTCCCGTGTTTTTCTGATACACCAGCACATTGTCCTTCTCATAAGAAGTCCAACATTTATAAATATGCGATACGATGTCTTCCAGATCGCTAGTACACAAAAAGGAATCCAATTGCCCTGCAAAAGAGTTTTCTTCAGAGTCCTCCCCTATGGCAGAACTTCGCACCATGTAGTGGCTGGCACCTATGCGTTGGAGCTCTTGCTCAACCTCGAGGCGTACAGCACTTGGCAATTCATTTGGACTCAGATAAAAGTCCTTAAAACAATGGGAAGAGATCACGAAACCGTCAGGAATCGGAAAACCTTTACGCTTCATCTTTGATAGGTGAAAGGCTTTTGCCCCAGAACTCCGTTCTTCTAGGGGCTGGTCGAGAACAGTGATGTATTTCAAAACCTTGATTTTAGTTTTAGTTTCAAAAGAAGCAATGACAATGTAATATGTGTGAGCGTGCTCAACACAAAAAATAGCAGTATCATTTGAATACTGATACTGCTCCACAGGTAATAAAACAATAAGACCCCAAAAGCAGAGTCTGTCTTATCCAACAAATAAAAGAAAAAGCGGTACTTAGTCGCGCTCTCCCCCGCCTTGATGCCCAATCGCCTCTTCAAAAATGAATTGGGCAGCTCAAACAGCAAATACATCAAGCCTAGTGCAAAACCCAAAGCAAATGGGTGCCTACAAGGCTGCTCAGTAAGTTGCATGATCAGGGTCAAAAACAGAGCGTTGAGCAAAGGCAATACCACAAAGCCACGCCAAGTCTTGTTAGCACCAAAACCATAGCTCCATATCGGCACCTTACAAAAGGAAAGCAAATCGTACTTTACCACTAGCATGTGGCTGATATTGGAACAAATCATAGGCAATAGTACTATAACGATCGGAGGTATCAATTGCTCAAACATGGTTCAACAGTTTTAACATCTTGAGTGCATTGTGTAAAATGTGCGCAGAGAAATCATATTTGACGATGATGCCAGCCACTTCATAGAAAGCGACCCGAGTGACGATAAATTCTTTGAGAGAATATGAATATACAGGTAACCAGTCATTCCAAGTAAGACCAAGACCCTCTTGCGATTGATAATGATAGCGAAGATAAGCCATCAACTGTTCTTCCGTAAAATCCTTTGGCAAGACAAAACTCAGAAGCTCAACGATATCCCTATGTGGATAGTTAAGTACGGCCAACTCCCAATCGTATACCAGCAGTTGGCCATCGTCCCTAATCGCAATATTCCTAGGGCTGTAGTCGTTATGAACGACGGTTTTGGGTACCTGTATGCTTTTTGCCTCTTGTTCTAAAGTCAAGGACACGTCTAATAAAGCTTCCAAATCCAGAATACGTTCTGGATCTTTTTCCTCTTTCAAAAGCAATCCAATCAACTTATTATACAATTCATTGGCCTTCCAAGGCACAAAATCTTGTACAGCATGTGCTAAATCTTGACTGTGCAATTGCGAAGCAAACAATCTATGGTACTTTGTAGCAGTATCTATAGCCATACAGACGTCCTGTTTATACCAGTGCTCAGGATGCAATTCTGAATTGACCAGTCTCAATCGGGAGTAATCGAGAAACTCCTGTACTAAGATATAGATCTCTCGATCCGCCTGTTTGTAAGCTCCAAAGAACTGAGGTATGTTCACAAAGCCTTGCTTGTGTAAAAACGTAAATAACTCCAGTTCTTTGAGGTGACAATTCTTGTACTCCAAATATCCTTGGTGTGCATTGATCAGGTCAGACAATTCAGGATCGATAGAAGCTCCAATCACATGCAATCCTTTGATCACTTCGGTATCCAAAGCTTTGGACTTCAACAAAAGCTTTTGCGTACGAATCTCTTCGGAGTTTTCCTTTTGGTATTGCAATACCAAAGGCTCGAAGCCAATCAGCTTCTTACTGATTCTACTCGCTACGCTGGTAATGATCCCGTTTTCCAACAAATCAGTTCGGTCTAGCTGCACAGAAATGACGGTACCTTGCAAATGAGAAAGACATTTCTCCAGAAAGGGGCCTGAAAGTTCTGACCTCAGCAACCAGTCAACTGGTTTGTTTCTACCCAGTTTCTCATGTGCCTTGGCAAACTCACCACTTACTATGGCGGCGTATGTGGATATCTCCAAGCTCAGGGCAAAGCCCGCTATAAGCTGCGCAAACCGCTCGATCTTCCCAGAACCTTTACATTTCATAATATCCAAGGCCTCCGACTGTTTGGAAAGGTGTGTGCCCCCACCTACAGTACCGATCACCAAATTGGAAAGATGCAAAGAGAGCTGAAGACCACCCTCTTTTCTAGTAATCAGGAACTCGCCCACACTAGATTCATGAATACAGGCTAAATCTTGCCCAGTTGCAGCATAAATCGCCGCTATTGCATTGGCGATGTTCACATTACAGCCCACCATACCATTAATTCTGGCCATTTCTAGTGAAGGTTTGTAGCACTGCTCTATCTTTTGCGAGGTGGTGCGCAACACTTCGTTGATCACTTGCTCGGGCACAAAACACTCCGCAAGCACATTTACCCCACGACCTGAGATCGCCGCATAGCTAGAAACTTTTTTGTCGGAAGAGCCATTACCTTCAATCACAAAGTCTAAGGGCTGTATGCCATACTCTTGTTCAAACTGCTCAGCCAGATACAACATGGCATGCCATGTACAGGTGGTGGTCATATTTTGCCCTGAGGCATCGCCTGTAGTATAAATGAACCGTACATGAACCGCGGAGTCTACCACCACGCTGTTGAGCTCTATCAAAGTAGCATGATTAGAGTAACTCTCCGCTTTATGTTTGATACCCTCAAAGTTTCGTTCCACAAAAGCTCTAAAGAGCTCAGCTTCCGTTTCACGTTCAAAAATAAACAAGGGCGCTCGGCTCATCTTTTGCCATAAAACCTTGGCCCTAAAGCCGCCACTTTTACTGATGACTTTAGCACCTCTGTTCATACTAGCTACCAAGGCCCCCTCAAGGGTACATGCAGGACAATAGACCAATTCTTCTTGGTCATTGTTTAAAAACAATAAAGGGCCCACGATACCTGTAGGGATCTCCACGGTACCAATGTAAGACTCTATATTATTTTGAACGGTTTTTAGATCCAACTTACTATCCATAAGCTGATCTGTTTTGAGACCTATAGAGCTAAGATAGTCCAAGCGCATTTGGGTAGACATCGCTGTAACTAGGCCTCTTCCTGGGATTATAGGGATTTGAGACATGATATATAATTTATTGTTCTTTCTAAATCACCAATGCTCGGATGTCGAAAGTCAAGAGACCATTCTTATTTTTATAGAATCCGACACATTGCAATGCCCGATGAACGTACCCAACCACAGGCCCTAAAAGAAAAATCTTATTCATAAATAAGTATGAGGGCTCTATTTTCTAACGTTTGGTGTTACCTTCTAGGTTAAGCGCATCGCATGGTCTTAGTACTTTGTAATTGAATCTCTTTATAATTCTTCCTAATGCATTGATTAATGACAACTAAAGTACAAAGTTTGGATGAAATAATGTAATTTATTTAACGTTTATTTTTGTTTGCTATAAGAAATGCAGAATGAATTAACTTGATTATAGTTTACCATATCATCATGCTACTTAACCTCGCATATCGTAGAGCAAAGATAGCATGTACCAATTGAGGATCTTTGAACCCAGATTAAGCATTAGACTTTGTAGCGAGACGAAATGATAGGAAAAAGTCATGAGACACGGAGTTTTTCTGAATGAAAAGCTAGTAATGCTAGCTTGAATGAAGAAAAACGAGTATCGAAATGAATTTGAGGTAGCTTTTTGTCGCAGTAAATTTCTAATGATTATTTCGGGTTGAACATACTTCCACTTCTCCATTTTTGATATATTCCTTTTTGTCCCTCTGCCTAATTCACAATTTCGGCTTTGAATTTAAAGTAATATTGTTATCTCTAAACCTGTCATTTTTTTCATTTTTTAAAAACCCTTTTTATTCACAATGACTTTATTTCTTCTTACAACTGATGACTTTGCTTATGAGGTAGCTTTCAATTGTGCGTTTACCTATTCGGTCAACTTCACATGTGCTTTTGCCTCTTGAACAACTCGGAAGACCATACCGCTGACCACGATACTCATTACCTTATTGCTAATTGGAGATTTGCATTCGGGATCGATCCAAAAGACAATTTATTTCAATCAAAAAATCCATAAAAGCCTTACATTCAAACATTATAGACAATACTCCACCCCGATATATCTATTTATAGATCATTTCAACTTTTTTAAAAACAACTCAAGAAAAGTAATCATCATGTCAAAAACGACACAACATGATACTATTTTTTGTTGAACAACTTTTAGCAGTTGTCCTTTTTGTAGTTGTTTAATATTGTATAATTTTGTAACCTAATTTCAAAAACCAGCTCAAGCTCAACAAGAATGACCTTACAATTTCTACGCCTTACTTGGGCGTTTGTCATCATCAGCACAATGACTTGCTTCTCAAAACCATCACTTACAGGCATGTATTTTCAGTGGGGTTACAACAAAGAATGGTATACACGGAGCAACATTCACTTTAAAATGTCCAATGGCAACGACTTTACAATCTTCGAAGCCAAAGCACACGATAGAACTGATTTCAAATCTATTATTACAAGTACTAAAGATATTACTGTCCCCCAGTATAATATGAGGATTGGCTTTTATCTCAATCAAAGTAGAACCAAAGGTTTGGAAATTAATTTTGACCATACCAAATATGTAGTTACCAACTATCAAAGATTACATATTAAAGGAAATATCGACGAAAAATATATAGATACAGATACTATACTTGACCCCAAAAAGCTCCTGCATTTTGAACATACCGATGGTGCCAATTTTCTACACTTTAACTATTTCCAATTAAATACCCTACTTAAACACAAAACTAAGGACAGGGACATATTCTCCTCAATCTGGAAAGTAGGTGTCGGCTTCAATATTCCCAGAACGGATTTTACCTGGCATGGCGAAGAACTGAACAACCGTTTCCACATAGCGGGATATAATGCCAGTGTAGAAGGTGGAAGC